>DASVOT010000507.1:0-6415 GCA_036383235.1 Chryseosolibacter sp. | reverse complement strand
CTCCCTCTACAGCAGCTCAGTTTAGGTTAATGAGTTATTCAGAGCTAAACCCACTTTTTCGATAGGGATCGAGAGGTGGGTTTCTTTTTTTTCATCCCCTTCGCCCGCGGCTCCCGCAAACAATCGTTTGCTTTCAACACGTGTTTTCATTAAAATCACCTCTCCAAGAGTAGGTCACATTTTTTCATGTATCCGTTAACCAGCATATGAGTACGTTCCCGTGGTTCAAGCATTATCCCAAAGGTATTCCCCATGAAATTCAGCTGAATGAATACGAGTCCGTAGTGGATCTGTTTGAACAAAGCTGTGGCAGATACAGGCACAAGATCGCCTTCGAGAACATGGGCGCGCAGCTGACTTACGGCCAGGTAGACAAACTTTCACGCGATTTTGCCGCCTACCTTCAGGAAGGACTCGGGCTGAAAAAAGGCGAGCGCATCGCCATCCAGATGCCGAACCTGCTGCAGTTTCCCATTGCGTTTTTCGGAGCCCTCCGCGCCGGCCTCATCGTGGTCAACACCAATCCGCTGTACACGCCGCGCGAGATGGAGCACCAGTTCACGGATTCAGGGGCCACGGCCATCGTCATCGTAGCGAACTTTGCGGCCAACCTGGAAAAAATTCTTGCGAAGACGCAGATCCGGCACGTGATCGTGACCGGGCTGGGCGACATGCTCGGGCCTGTGAAAGGACCGCTCGTGAATTTCGTCGTGAAGAATATCAAGAAGATGGTGCCGCCCTACCGGCTTCCGAAAGCATTGTCTTTCAAAGAGGCGCTGAAGAAAGGTCAGGGGATGACCCTGCGGGATCCGCAGGTGACCAACCAGGACATTGCCGTTCTGCAATATACCGGAGGGACTACGGGCGTTTCAAAGGGCGCGCAACTTTCAAACGGAAACCTCGTTGCCCACAATACGATGATCACCCACTGGTTTCGCCCCTACCTGAAAGCGGGCGGAGAAGACCTGATCATCACGGCGATCCCCATGTATCATATTTTCGCCCTGACGGTGAACGGCGTGCTGATGTTCAGCACCGGAGTCAAAAATGTGCTCATCACGAATCCCCGCGACATGAAGGGCTTTTGCAAGGAGCTGCGCAAGCACAAGTTCACGATCATTACGGGTGTCAATACGTTGTTCAACGGACTGCTGAACAGCCCCACGTTCAAGGACCTGAATTTCTCTTTTCTGAAGGGAGCCATCGGCGGCGGAATGGCTGTCCAGGATGCGGTAGCCAGGCGGTGGGAGGAAGTGACGGGAAAACCACTGGTGGAAGGATACGGATTGAGCGAGACCTCCCCCGTGTTGTGCTGCAATCCCCTGGATGGCCACCACAAAGGCGGGACCATCGGCCTGCCCATGCCGAGCACGGAAGTCGCGATCTTCGACGACAGCGGAAAGCAGTTGCCCCAGGGTGAAACGGGAGAGATATGCGCCCGAGGCCCGCAGGTCATGAACGGGTACTGGAAGCAGGATAACAGCAACGTATTCTATCCGGGCGGATGGTTCAAGACGGGCGACATCGGAAACATGGACCCTGACGGTTTCTTCAGGATCGTCGACCGAAAGAAAGACATGATCAAGGTTTCCGGATTCAATGTCTTCCCCAATGAAATTGAAAATGTGATCTCCGGCAATCCAAAAGTGCTGGAAGTGGCTGCGATCGGCGTGCCGGATGCGAAGTCCGGAGAAGCGATCAAAGTGTTTGTCGTAAAGAAAGATCAGAGCCTCACCGAAAAGGAACTGCTGGATTTCTGCCATGAGAATCTCACCAATTACAAGGTGCCCAGGCACGTGGAGTTCAAATCGGAGCTCCCGAAAACAAACGTGGGCAAGATCCTGAGGCGCGCGCTCAAGGAACAGCAAGCGCGGGAGCCGGTGACTCCCTAACCGCACGGTGACGCGTTCGCCTTTCCTTCCCGACGAAAGGTAACCGGCCCGCTTGAAATTTTTTTCCTTTCCCTCGGACTTTCGAAAGCTCCCGCCTGTAAACTATTCCCATGAAGAATCGGTTAAAAGTGGTATAATTATTATAGCTAAGTATACGTTTAACGGTTTTAAAATCCAGGGTCCTTTAACCCGAACTGCAGGCAAATCGTTAAATTGACCGGACTTTTGTGATGGCTTATGGATGAATACAGGAAACTTACCACGCAGGAAAAAGCGCTGCGCATCAATTTAAGCAAAGCCATTTACGGATCGTTTGCGGAAATTGGCGCCGGCCAGGAGGTCGCGGCAAGCTTCTTCAAGGTGGGAGGGGCGTCGGGAACGATCGCCAAAACCATCTCTGCATACGACATGAAGTTCAGCGACGCCATCTACGGCGTCTGCGACCGATACGTTTGCGAAGATCGGCTGATGCAAATGCTGGACCATGAATATGTGCTGCTGGCCGAGCGGTTACCTCACCGGATTGAAACCACCCGTTTTTTCGCCTTCGCCGACACCGTGGAAGTGCTGAATTATGAACGCACCAACCAGGGGCACGGCTGGATGGGTCTGCGGTTTCAGCTTGCGCCCATGACCGAGCCAAACGAATGTGTCATTCACATCAAAATGTATGACAACGATCCCCTTCAGCAACAACTTTGCATCGGAGTGGTGGGCGTCAACATGATCTACGGCTGTATGTTCATGAGCGAGCCGGAAGAGATCCTCATGTCTTTGGTCGACGGGCTCACGGGCAAAAGGATCGAGATCGATATGTTCCGCCTTTCCGGTCCGGATTTCAAGCATGTCGACAACCGGTTAATGGCCCTCAAGCTTGTGAAGAACGGACTGACGAAGGCGGCGATGTTCGGACCCAGCGGGAACGTGATGCAACCGTCCGACGAATTGTACAAGAAAAACGTGCTGGTGCTGCGCGGGAGGTTCAGGCCTCCCACCAACGTCAACGTCGACATGTTGCTGTCGTCGCGCCGGCATTTCAAAAGGGAACCCGATGTAGACCGCTCCAAGATTGTGCTCATCTCCGAACTCACGCTGAATGACCTGAGCCCGGACGGAAAAATCGACGAACGGGATTTCCTCCATCGCGCCGACATCATCTGCTCCCTCGGCCAGAACGTGCTGATCTCAAATTACTTCGAATACTATCGGCTGGTCGACTACCTGTCCAGGATCACGAAGGGCAAGAAGATCGGGATCACCATGGGTATCTTCGCCCTTCAAAAGGTGTTTGAAGAGAAAACGTATGAAAAGATCCGCGGTGGCATACTCGAATGTTTCGCTTCCCTTTTCGGAACGAACGTCAAGCTGTATATCTATCCGGCCCTCCGCCAGGACAACACGCTGTTCACGTTGAAGGACTTCGAGCAGGAGCTGCCGAATAACCTCAAGTACCTCTTCCGCTACCTTGTCGAAAACAACAAGCTCGAAGACATCAACGAGGCGAACGTGAAGAACCTTCACATCATTTCGGACAACGTGCTTGCCATGATCAAGAAAGGAGAACCCGGGTGGGAAAAGTTTGTTCCGCACAAGGTAGAGGAGGCCATCAAGTCGCAGGGCTTGTTCGATTATCCCCTGGCGTTGCAGCGCAAGCCCGTTTCCGTGGCGGGCTGACGGGCAGAGTCAGCCACCGGGCAAGTCGCGGATTCACACCTGGGGAACATCATTCCGTCCCTTCATTTTTTCGAAATAGATCCTCGCTTCCTTCATCACCCTGGGCGCGAGCCTGAACCCTGATAACATCGTGGGAATTGCCATGAGCGCAAAGGCGATATCGATGATGTTGATGACGTCGCGCATGGGAATCACGGCGGCGAGAACAATCGAGGCGAGGTACAGGTAATCGTAGATCCATCCGTACTTCACGCCCAGCAAAAAGGACATCGCCTTGTTGCCGTAATAGCTGTAGGAGAAGAGGGAGGTCACGGCAAAGAAGAAAGCGCTGACCAACAACAGGATCTTTCCAGGGTAGCCGAGGGAAGACGCAAAGGCGTTGGTGGTGAGGGTGACGCCATCCGCATGCGAGGTCTGCCAGACGCCGGTGACCAGGATGGCGAACGCCGTGAGGCTGCAGACGAGCAGCGTGTCGATGGCCGGGCTCAGCATGGAAACGAGGCCTTCGCGGATGGGCTCGCTGCTTTTCGACGCTCCCAGGGCCATTGGCGCCGTGCCGATGCCGGCTTCGTTCGAAAAGGAGGCGCGCCTCACGCCCATAACGATAAGACCGCCCACCAGGCCGCCCATGGCCTGCTGGCCCTGGAAATGCCGGGCTGAAAACGCATCGGTAAAAATGAGCAGGACGTAACCCGGTACTTTTTCGATGTTGAGGATGAGGATGAGCAACACCGAAAGGAAATACAGCACGATCATCAACGGCACCATGTTACCCGCCCAGTAGCCGATGCGTTTAATTCCTCCGACGACCACCGCAGCGGAAAGGATCATGAGGGCGGTACCGATCAGGAGCCGGGCCTGGTTGATCTCTTGTCCGAAGAGCGACCACGAAGCATTCCTCGTTTCCGCCGACCGGATGGTGAAATCCACGATCAGCTGCGTGAGCTGATTGGCCTGAAAGATCGGAAGGCACCCGACGAGGCAGCAAAAGGAAAAAAGAACGGCCAGGGGCCGCCATTTTTTTCCCAGCGCCTCCCGGATCACATACATGGGACCGCCCTGTATTTCGCCGGCGGAATCCTGTCCCCGGTACATGACGGCAAGGGTACTGGTGAAGAAGTTGGTCGCCATCCCGACGAATGCGGTCACCCACATCCAAAACAGCGCGCCGGGTCCGCCTAACGAGATGGCTACTGCCACGCCGGCGATGTTCCCCATTCCCACGGTGGAAGCCAGCGCCGTGGAAAGTGCCTGGTACGCGCTTATCTGCCCGGGTTGGTCCGGGTTGTCGTATTTACCCCTGATGATGGCCACGGAGTGCCCGAAGTATTTGTAGGGAACAAACCGCGAGTAAAAAAGAAAAAACAATCCGCCGAGGATGATGAGAAAGAGCACAGGCGTCCAGACCGCGCTTGCCAGCAATGCGATGGATTCACTCATTTGTTGCGATTAAGGTTGTATCGCCCGGCCCCGGTTCAACGCTGAGGAACGGCGCGAACGAGCGCAAGGCGCCAATCAGGGTCGACGGCTGACGGGTCACGCCGAAAGCAGATAATCAACGATCGCCTTGATCCGGCGGTCGAGCGCCGCCTCTTTTTCTTCGAATTCTTTCGGCGTGGCCAGGTCGGTTTTCACGGCAATGTAAAATTTGATCTTGGGCTCCGTGCCGGAGGGGCGGACCGAAACCTTTGTTCCGTCGGCGAGGTAAAACTGCAGCACGTTCGATACGGGAAAATCCAGTTTGCCTTTCTCGCCCGTCAGGAGGTTGGTCTCTTCGAGCAGCTGATAGTCGAGGAGTCTGACGACCCGGCTACCGGCTACTTCCGCCGGCGGGCGGTTCCTGAACTTGTCCATCATCGCTTTGATCTCCTGCTCGCCCTGTTGTCCTTTTTTGGTGAGGTTCATGAGGTGCTCCTTGTAAAAACCGAATTCAACGTACATATCGACGAGCCAGTCAAACATGGATTTCTTCTCTTCGGCGCTGCTGGCTGCCATTGCCGCGAAAAAAGCGCAGGCCGATACGGCGTCCTTGTCGCGGACGAAATCCCCTACCATATATCCGTAACTTTCTTCGCCTGCGGCGATGAATCGCTTCCTGCCTTCCAGCTTGCCCATAAGGGCGGCGATGTATTTGAATCCGGTCAGTGTATTGTAGCACTCCACGCCCATCGCTTCGGCCATCTTGTCGACGAGCTCCGAGGTCACGATCGTTTTGGCGATGTAGGCGTTCTTCCGGTTCCGAAGGTTCCTGAGGATAAAATACATCATGAGGCTGAACGCCTGATTGCCGTTCAGGAGAACGAATTCCCCGTCGGCGCGGCGCACGCCGATCCCAACGCGGTCGGTATCCGGATCCGTTGCCATGACCATCGTGGCCGCGGCTTCCTTTCCTTTTTTGATTACCATTTCCATGGCCGAGGGTTCTTCGGGATTGGGCGAATGAACCGTGGGGAAATTCCCGTCCGGCTTCTTCTGGGCCTCGACCACCTGCAGGTTGGTGAAACCGATCTGCCTGAGACATTCAGGAACCATGGTAATGCCGGCCCCGTGAAGGCTTGAATATACGAGCGGAATGTCGTGATGTTTTTTGATGACTTCCCGGTTGGGAATCAGTTTCTTTACCTCTTCATAATACGCTGCCTCGACTTCTGCTCCGACGGTGTGAATGAGCGCCGGATCGGCGTTGAAATTGACCTCCTCGAATGAAGTTATTTTCTTTACTTCGAGTGTGATGTTCTTATCGTGCGGCGGAACAACCTGCGCCCCATCGCTCCAGTATGCTTTGTAGCCGTTGTATTCTTTCGGGTTATGAGAGGCGGTGATCACGATCCCCGAATCGCATTTGAGAT
>DASVOT010000506.1:0-1907 GCA_036383235.1 Chryseosolibacter sp. | reverse complement strand
GGGTTCCCGGGATATACTGGTCGCCGATGCGCGCAAACTGAACGCGCTGTTCCGGATGAAAAACATTCCGATTCATTATCATGAATACAAGGATATGATCCATGTGTGGATGTTCCTGAATTTCCCGGAGTCAAGAGAAGTGAGAAAGGAGATTGTGAAGCTGATCACGCGGGACATGCATTCCCATTCGGCAACACGGTCGTGATGGGAGCATGGCAGATTCCGAAGCTGTGGGCATGAAGCTTCGCGCATCGGGAGAGAATGTCCGTACCCGGCTCCTCCGGGATAATGTCAACTGAACAAAGTTCTGCCCAAAATACTCCTTCCCAGCGTGATCTCATCGGCGTATTCGAGATCGCCGCCGACGGGAACACCGCGGGCGATGACGCTGACTTTCACGGGAAGGTCTTTGATGCGTTTGTTGATGTAGAAGGCTGTGGTGTCTCCCTCCATGGTGGGGCTGAGCGCGAGGATGACTTCCTTGATCTCCGTTTGCCCGTTGTCCAGGCGGCCGACGAGCGACTCGATGGTGAGGTCGGCAGGGCCAACGCCATGGATAGGCGAAATGACGCCGCCGAGCACATGGTACAGCCCCCTGTATTGCGCCGTATTTTCAATGGCCATCACGTCGCGGGTATCCTCCACCACGCAGACGATGGAGCGTTCGCGCTTGTGGCTGCTGCAGGTCTGGCACACTTCCGTGTCGGAGATGTTGAAGCAGATCCTGCAATACCGGATGCCGCTGCGCAGCTTGTTCAAAGCGTCGGTAAGCGCGAAGGTGTTTTCCTGCCGGTCCTTGATCAGGTGCAGCACCAGGCGCAAAGCGGTTTTTTTTCCGATACCCGGAAGCTTCGAGACCTGGTTGACAGCCTCTTCAATAAGTTTGGAGGGAAATTCCACGCGTAATGTTGAAAAGAGATTATAAGATGCGCGCGTCGATGCCGGCCTCGCAGATCCCTTCCCGGAAAGGTTTCAGGAACTCGAAGCTGCCGGACTTCACGGCGCACTTGCCTTTGTGATGAATCAGATATGTGCATTGCTCAGCCTGCTCCGGAGTATGGCGGCAAACTCTTATCAAAGTGGCTATTACGTGATCGAAAGTGTTCACATCATCATTGAAGACAACCAGATCCATCAGGTCGGTCGTTTCAACAGCTTCCATAACATCCACTAATACTTCTTGCTTTTCGGCAGGTTTCATAGTCATGATGATTTGGCACAAAGGTAAACATTTTGAAGGTCATAAAGTTCATAAACGCCATATCCTTTGCGTTTTTCACCCCTGGAACCGCCCCGAATTTGGAATTACAGCCAAATCCTTTTTCATTGGCATTCTGAAATAAAGCCGCAACCCGTCTTTTATCAACATGACACCGCTTCTCGTCCTTACCATCCTGGTCGTATATTTTGCAGTGCTGATTTCCATCTCTGTCTATACCGCCAGGGGCGCCGACACCACCACGTTTTTTACCGCCAACCGGCAGTCGCCCTGGTATCTCGTCGCTTTTGGAATGATCGGCTCCTCGCTCTCCGGGGTAACTTTTATCAGCGTTCCCGGTAATGTGGGCGCCGTAGGCTTTGGCTATTTCCAGGTGGTGCTGGGCTACCTGCTCGGCTATTGGGTAATCATCGGCGTATTAATGCCGCTGTATTACCGCCTCAACCTCATCTCCATTTACACCTACTTTGAAAAACGGTTCAACTTCTGGACGTATAAGACCGGCGCTTTTTTCTTCCTCGTTTCCCGCACGCTGGGTTCGGCCCTGCGCCTGTACCTGGCGGCAACCGTCCTGCAGCTTTTTTTGTTCGACGCCTGGGGCGTTCCGTTTTTTGTAACCGTGGCAACGACGCTGGCACTGATATGGATTTACACCATCAAAGGGGGTGTGAAAACAATCGTCTATACC
>DASVOT010000505.1:0-2519 GCA_036383235.1 Chryseosolibacter sp. | reverse complement strand
AAAAAACAAAGCCGAATTGCAACGTTGTCACACTAGCAATCCGGCTTTTAAAAACAAAAATAACATGTCAAATATCAGGAAAAAAACATTGGGGCTTGCCTCAGGGCAGGCCTGTGCCTATAACATATTGGTTTTCAATCACTAAGCTTCTTAGCCTGACGGCTATGGGGTATAGGGTTTTCAACTAAAACTAAAGATGCAATGGCAGAAGATTTCACAGTGGCCGTGGTGGTAGATGAATCACCAAGGCAGGTTTTCAATGCGGTATTGAATGTTCGGCAATGGTGGCAGGGTCTTTATTCGGAAGAGATCCGCGGCGGGACCACCAGGCTTAACGATGAGTTTACCTTTCGCGCCGGTGGCGGCGCACATTACTCCAGGCAGAAGCTGACCGAAGTAATTCCCGACAAGAAGGTCGCGTGGCTGGTCACAGAAAGCGAGCTTACTTTTCTCAAAAACAAAACCGAGTGGAATGGCACGAAGATCGTCTTTGAGATCTCCCGGAAAGGGGACAAAACGGAGCTCCGATTTATGCACCAGGGACTGACCCCACAAATCGAATGTTACGACTCGTGTTCCACAGCGTGGACGAGGTATTTGCAGGAGAGACTGCTGTCACTGATCAGTACACAAAAAGGATCGTGAGTGTGATCCGCGTGAAATGAAAGCCGCATTCTTCTATAAAACCCTTGAATAAACCGATTCAAATGAATTAATCAAAACTTATGAAAGACAAGAGTTTTACCACAACGATATTCGTAAATCAATCTCCGGCCGCAGCCTTCGGCGCCATTAAAAATTTTCGGGGATGGTGGAGCGAGGAGATTGAAGGCCACACCGCTGTGCCCGACGAAACCTTCTTTTATCACTACAAAGATATTCATCTCTGCAAAATGCAATTGGTGGAAGTCGTCCCTGAGAAACGATTGGTTTACCGCGTGGTCGAAAACGAGTTCAGCTTTGTCGAGGACAAAACCGAATGGGTCGGGACCCATCTCGTCTTCGATATCTCAAAAGAAGGAGGCAAAACAAGAGTAACATTCACGCACGATGGACTGGTGCCCGACTACGAGTGTTACCAGGTTTGTAATGATGCCTGGAGCACGTATATCGGCAGCAGCCTGAAAAACTATATTGAAACCGGAAAAGGAAGTCCGAACCCGAAGGATAAAGAAGGCTTCAATGCTGAATTAGCAAAGAAGTGGGGGCTCCGTTAGGCGCCCTTTTTTGTGGGGAATATCCTGAACTGATCTGGTTGGAATTGACAAAACTGAAACTGTTTTGGCGCTTCATTTAAGCGGAGTTTTGCCCCCGAACCGCCCTTAAAATGAAAACATTCATTGTCGACTCCTTTACCTCCGAACCTTTCAGAGGAAATCCCGCAGGTGTATGCTTCCCTGCTTCTCCGCCAGGCGAGGTCCTGATGCAACAGATCGCAAAAGAACTTGGATTATCGGAAACAGCCTTCGTGCAACAAACTCTGAGACCCGATACGTTCCGGATCCGTTATTTTTCGCCGCGGAAGGAAATCCCTCTTTGCGGGCATGCCACGCTTGCATCAGCAAAAGTAATATTTGAAACCACAGACGAAACAACGCTCCATTTTGTCACCATCGAAAACCTCGACCTGCTGGTAACAAAGGAGGCGGATGAGATCGTCATGGAGTTTCCCGTCTACGACACAACGCCCGCGACGGCGCCCGCAGCAATGTTGGAAGCATTGGGAGTAAGCAGTGTCAGGAACACTGCATTCAGCGCGAAGAACAAAATCATGTTGCTTGAGATAGAGGACGCCGATGCGCTGGCACGTTTGAAACCCGACTTCGCCGCCCTCGTTCATTCCCATCAGGGCATCAACGGCGTGCTGGTCACCGCCCCATCAGGCACAGGCGCATATGATTATCACTATCGATACTTCTGGCCGTGGGCGGGGACCGATGAAGATCCTGTAACAGGAGGCGTTCAGACGTTCCTGGCAAAATACTGGTCAGAGCGACTGGGTAAAAAAGTCATGCGCGCGTTTCAATCCTCGGCGCGCACAGGTTACATGAATATCGAACTGAGAGGCGAAACGGTTCTCCTTAAAAGTCAGGCGATCATTGTCCTCGAGGGAAACCTCAGGCAGTTCGAAGCTGCCAGCTCAGAAATCAGGTAATACACGTATGCTCATTACAACCTTAGAATCCATTTACACGAGAGACCTCTTAAGGGTAAAGTCAGAAATCGAATCCTACCGGGATGAAAGGAAGATCTGGTACATTGAAAAAAGCATCAACAACTCAGCCGGCAACCTCTGCCTGCACCTTGCCGGGAATCTCAACACCTATATTGGCGCCGTGATCGGAAAAACCGGATACATCCGGAACCGCGAGCTCGAGTTTTCGCAAAAAGACGTTCCAAGAGCCGACCTTATCCGCCAGATAGAAGAAACGATTGCCGTGGTCGGTTCGTCGTTGAATAAGTGAAAGGAGGAAGATCTCGCAACCGAATATCCTGTGCTCGTCTGGGACGATAAAACC
>DASVOT010000504.1:0-12586 GCA_036383235.1 Chryseosolibacter sp. | reverse complement strand
GGATTATTTCCCCAGTCGAGGCTGGGATTGATCACGACCTCCGACCCGATCAACAAGGGGTCGGCATCTCCGCCGGTCGCCTCCACGACGCCTGATCCGTCAGAGCCGAGCACGATGCCATTGGGAAAATGCTGTGCTTGTTCCTGCATCAGCCAGAGATCGCGGTGGTTTAGGGCGGCATATTTCAATCGAACGAGAAGCTGGTCTTTGACGGGCTTCGGCTTCTTAAACTCTTCAACTGTAAGGGGGAAATCCTTTCCTTTAAATACCGCAGCCTTCATCTGATTATTTTTTTCTGTCGAGAACATAACAATGCGAAAAGTTTCGCATCCCGATCCTGGGGTAGTAGTGGATGGCTGCCGGGGCCGCCAGCAGGATCAGCATGGTCTCCATGCCGGCTGCCGCGTGCGTAAGCCGGACGAGCTCTTTGCCGATGCCCTGGTGCTGGTATGCCTGGTCAACGGCCAGATCCGACAAGTAACAGCAGAAGGAAAAATCGGTTAGTGCGCGCGACACGCCCACGAGGAGACCATCCAGCCAGGCGGTGATGATCACATTTCCATGGTCCAGCATTCTTTGCATTCGCTCCGGATCATCCACCGGCCTGCGCTCCGAGAGCGTGGAGCGCTTGAGGAGGTCGATAAAATCACTGGCACTGATTCTTACATTGCTGAGATACGTGATTTCCGCGGGCATAGCGTCACCGTCTCACAATTTTACAATGTAGTTCCAGCCGTAGGGATCAGGCTCGATTCCCAGTCGCATCTTGTTCAGTTTCTCCTTGACAATCTGCTGAATGCTGGTAGGTCCGGCCACGGGGATCTGATAGTCCGTTCCGTCGATATGGATTACGGCAATGGGCGCTACAACGGCCGCGGTACCGGTCCCGAAGGCTTCCGTCAGCGTCCCTTTCGTGAATCCTTCCTTGATCTCGTCCATTGAAATCTTTCTTTCTTCGACGGGGCAAAGGGCCAGATCTTTGACCAGTGTAAGTATCGAATCGCGCGTGACGCCTTCGAGAATCGCCGAGGTGAGCTTGGGCGTGATCAGCTTTCCGCCCATGACAAACATCACGTTCATCATACCGACTTCGTCGATGTACCGGTGCTCCTTGTGATCCGTCCAAAGGATCTGGTCAAAACCTTCCTTGCGCGCGATCTGTGTTGGATAGAATGCGCCCCCGTAATTCCCGGCACATTTGGCAAAGCCGGTTCCGCCTTCCGCCGTGCGGACGAAATGATTTTCGACTTTTAAGCGGTAAGGCTTGCTTTGATAAGGGCCCACCGGAGAGGTCATGACCACAAACTTGTACGTATCGGAGACCTTTACTCCCAGGCGCGATTCGGTGGCAAAAACGAGGGGTCTGATGTATAAGGTGGCGCCATCGCCCTGTGGTACCCACTGATGATCCACTTCAATGAGCGCCTGCAGGCCGGACAGGAACATCTCTTCCGGAACAGGTGGCATACACATCCTGTCAAGGGACCGGTTCAACCGCTCGAGATGTTTCTGAGGGCGGAAAATATTGATGTCTCCGTTTTTTGTGCGGAAGGCTTTCATTCCCTCGAAAACAGACTGGCCATAGTGCAGCGAGAGCATGGCGGGCGTAATCCGGATCTCGCCGTAGGGAACAATCTTCAGACCGTTCCACTGACCTTTGTCATACTCGGCAATGAGCATATGGTCGGCGAGGTGCGCCCCGAATTCAAGATTCTTGAAATCAACTTCTCCGATCCTTGAATTTTTTATGCGCTCAACCGGAATGCTGGAAGTAAGGATAGACATATATCAAATTTTTAAACGCGTGAATTTCAACATTATATTGAATATTTCTAAGGGTCAAATGGTTTAATGTTCGGCCGTTCTTTCAACCCGCCTCCGGTAGTCAAACGTTTGCAGAAGTTTATTGATTTCATTCGACGCACGCAAACGGGTTGGAGCTCCAGGCGGCACTCGTAGCGGGCGTGGCTGGCAATCCGTCGGTTCGACCTCCATCGGGCCGTTTTTGTCAATATCTCGTTTTCCGGTTGCAGGTCTTCTGGCAGTTGTGCATTCATCTTTATTCATTCAAATGTTTGCGGCATCGCCGATGGTTTCAAACACTAAACGCTTGAAGGGCCTAATTTTTTTTTGAGTTTTTAATGTCCGTGATCTTAAGAAGATGGTGATCGTCGTGTTCGGCGTCAAAGTAGGCCAGGTCGACCGGGTTCATCATTGCCCTTAAGCGGGGATGAAGGGACACCTTTTGACAGTCGGTTTCCGAGAGGTTCTGATACGCTTTCAATGTGCTCATTCTGGATTCCGCAAAATATTCGAGTACGGTACTGACGGGCTGGCTGTTGTAATCCAGCTTCGGTTCAAAAACGGCAGGGCTCATGGGCGAGATGCCGGCGACGATTTCACCAAGCCGTTTTGTGATGATCTGGCTTACTTCGGCGAGATGCCCGATCTGCTGTTTGATGCTCCATTTTCCGCCCGGCTGGAACACGAGCAGACTGTCGGGCACGTCGCTGACTTTTTTCTCCAGCCGTGCCATGGTGCCCTCGAGTCTTTCGAGAAAGAACGGCAGCATCGCCGGAGTCAAACCGAATTGAAATTGTCTTTCAAACCATTCAGGCCTTTTCATAGCATCTGATTTCGGGAATGTGGTGAACGGAAAAATTTACCGACCGGGCGACGAAGCACATCCGGTGCGCTTCGTCGTGAAGGGATTTTGCTTTCTCTACCATGGTGTGGTGGGATACAGTCACCTGCGGACGCAAGGTGACGCTCGTGAACTGGCCGCTGCCGTCAGCGTTCTCTTCCATTACGCCCATGGCGTGATCGGCATAATCGGTTACCACCACCTGATGGGTCGCGCAGAGGTGAAGATACCAAAGCATGTGACAGCCCGACAGGGACGACACCAGCAGCTCTTCGGGAGAGTATCTCGATGGATCGCCGCGGAAGACCGCGTCCGACGAGGCGTGGATCGGGGGTTTTCCTTCGACTGAAATATCGTGATTTCGCGAGTAGGCCTTGTATTCCGCAGTGCCTTTTCCCAGGTTCCCCGTCCAGGAGGTGGATGTGTTATAATGGTGTTCTCTGGTCATTCCGGATTCAGTTCTTTTTTCATCAGCCAGTCGGTTTGCGCGTCGTTGCCCAGCATAAACGTGTGCTGCCCGAATCTTTTAAAGCCGTTTTTCTCGTAGAAAGCGATGGCCCTCGAATTGTTTTCCCATACACCCAGCCACAGCGTCCGGCATCCTTTCTTTTTCGCGAACGACACACACGTGTTCAACAGCATGTACCCGACCCGCTTTCCTATATAATGGCGGTGTGCATAGAGTCGCTCGATTTCCAGCGCCGCGCCGTCATTCAGTCCTTGCGGCTGGTGGCCGGACCTGATCTTCGCATAGCCAGCGACGTTGCGACCGTCGAAGGCGAGGAAGAAGACCGTTCCCGGTTCGCTCATTTCATGCTCAATCGCTTTTTTAGTGAACGTGCTGTTGATATACCGGATCATATTCTCCGGTGTATTGAAATCGTCAAAGGTATCTCTGAACGTCTTGATACCGAGGGCAACCAGCGTGTCAACGTCTTTCGCGTTACAGGTTCGCACAGAAATTCCTTCGTTCATCTGCCGGATCTTTACAAGTGAGGGTTCATCGTACTATCAGTTCCATTTTAATATTGGTGCGCTTATAGGGCCCGTCGACGGGGACCTCGCGGAAGCCGAGCTTCCTGTAAAGCCCGACCGCCGGAACAAGCAGGGTATTCGAGTAAAGAAAAACTTTTTCCGCATCCGCTTCTTTTGCCCTGGCGATGGCAGCTTCCGCCAACGCGAGACCGATTTTCTTGCCCTGAAATTTTTCGTCTACTGCCATTTTCGTCAGCTCAAAAACGCGGGCCTCTGACCGCTTGAGTGCCACCGTGCCTGCCAGTTCCCTGTCGTAGGAGGCCATGAAAATGCTTCCTCCCGTCCGGATGATATGTTCCTCCGGGTGCTGAAGGATCTTGTAATCCATGGGTTCCATGGCGAAATATTTTTCGATCCAGTCGCGGTTGAATTTTTCAAACCACGGTTGGTGTTCGGCCCGGTAGTCGACGATCTCTATTCGCGTATCCACGTTATCCCGAATTTACCAAACGCTTCTGCAATTTCCATTTTATCCCGATCGCATGCCTGATTGCGTGGACGCAACGCGAATGTCAACGCCCTGCTGAGACCTGGGCGCGCCAGACCTTCCGCAACTGGTAGCCTCTGTTCACAATATAGATCCCGGCGATGGTGACCATCATGGCGATCCAGATCCTGGCATTCAGCTTCTCATCGAGCACCATCCATCCGAGCAGGATCGCCACCAGCGGATTCACATACGCGTAAAGGGACACGATCGTCATGGGCAGCTTTCTCAATGCATAAGCATATGAGGCATAGGCGATCAGGGACCCGACGAGGATGAGATACAACAGCGACCCTGTTACTTCCGCGCTCCAGGTGATATCGTTCAGGTTTTCAAAGGCGAGGCTGAACGGTATGAGAAATACGCCGCCGAAGAACATTTGCAGGCTGGCGTTGACAAAAGGATTGGTTTCCGTATGCTTCTTTTTGATCCAGATGCTGGCCCCCGCCCAGGCAATGACGGCAGAGAAAATGGAGACGACGGCGAGCGTGTATCCACTGTTTGCGAACGCCGCGACGTGCTCACTGAACAGCAGCACGACCCCGGCAAGACCAAGCGTTACGCCGGCGATGATTGGCAAGGTCGGGCGCTCATCGCGGTGGATGGCCACATTGATCAGGATCACCATCACCGGCATCAGGGAACAGATAATCGCAGCCACGCCGCTGGGCACATGCATTTCGCCCCACGCAACCAGGCCGTTACCCATCGAGATCATGAAAAATCCTCCGATTGCCTGGCGCCAGATGTGATCGGCGCCGGGAAACCGGGCCTTTCCCAGGGTCAGCATCACGACCATCAGGAGGGTGCCGGCTGTTACCTGCCGGATCGCTGTAAAAAGGAATGGAGGGAAGTGGAGGACCGCTATGCGCAGGGCCAGATACGTGGTTCCCCATATAATGCAAACGGCAGCCAAAGCCAGATAGGGTAAATAGGAGCGGTGATTATTCATATGCTGGCACGTGGGCGTAAATCAAGCCTCAAATTTTCCGGTATAAACGTACAAAAAACAGTTTCAGTTTTACGTATTTTAACCATATCAGTTTGAAAAAAAGATCGCCGGCGTGTCGCAACGGAACGTATCCGTCGGGCGCGAAATCGAGGGTTATAAAAATAAGTGTCAGGAAAACAGTTATTAAGAAAATTTAAGAGCTTTCTCCATCCGGGTGCAATCGTTTTCATTTTTATTTATTAAATTGTTGAACTACTCGAAGCGCAGTATTGGGTGAGTTACATCGCTGAAAGGAAAGAGGAGCGAATGACTGTCGGGGAAATACACGTGAAACGGATGAATCGGAGGGAACGATAGTCAGGAGCAGGTCAGGCCGTGTTTTAATACTCCAAGGAAATATGAAACCATCTAAAACCCGAACGTATGAAAAAATGTTACCTGCTATTTTGTACTCTTTTGTTCCTGCACCAGCATGCATTTTCGCTGGAGAATAGGAGCTCCGTTGCATTAACACGATCTGTCACGTCGCCCTTGAAGCTGGATCCGCCCGAAAGGTCCGGGAGTCGGCTTGCAAATTCTGCGGATGCCGCTGTGGCGGTGACCGGTAGGGTCACCGATGAAAACGGCCAGGGATTTCCCGGCGTCAACATCATCGTCAAAGGCACCACGACGGGAACCACAACGGACGCCAACGGCAGGTATGCCCTCGAAGTGCAGGACGAGAATGCCACCCTTGTCTTCTCGTTCGTGGGTTATCTTGAGCAGGAGGTTGCAGTTGGCGGAAGGTCCGTCATCGACGTAAAGATGCAGCCCAACCTGCAGGCGCTGGATGAAGTAGTTGTGACTGCGCTGGGTATCGAGCGAGCCCAGAAAAGTCTCGGGTATGCGACGGCAAAGGTCAACCCGAATGAGCTTACGGAGAACCGCACTGCAAACTTTATGAACGCCCTCCAGGGCAAAGTTGCCGGCGTCAGCGTTTCATCGCTGGGTACCGGCCCGGGAGGCACCTCCAAGATCAGGATCCGCGGCGTATCTTCCATGTCCGGACAGAACAGTCCGCTGATTGTTGTGAACGGCGTGCCCATCGACAACACGAATTTCGGAACGGCACAGGGAAACCGCGCCTCAGACAATTCCATACAGGTGAGGGGCGGCGGCGTTTATTCTGACGGCGGCGACGGTCTGTCGAGCATTAATCCGGACGACATCGAGAGCATGACTGTGCTCAAAGGCGCCGCGGCCTCTGCCCTGTATGGCTACCGCGCGAAGGACGGTGTGATTATGATCACGACGAAAAGCAAAGGCGAGGGGCGCGGCCTGGGGGTCACCTATAACATGAACTACACCAACGAGACGCCGCTGGACTACACGGATTACCAGTACGAATACGGCCAGGGGGAAAATGGCGTGAGGCCGACATCGCCCAATCCTACTTCCGGCCAATGGTCGTTCGGGGAAAAATTTCAACCCGGTATGACGCAGGTATTGTTTAACAACCTGACCGTACCCTATGAACCCCAAAAGAACATCCTCCGCGAATTTTACCGGAACGGGCAAAACCTTACCAATACGGTCACCCTCGCCACCAACAGCGAGAAAGGCGGATTCAATTTCTCCATCGCCGACCTGAACAGCAAGGGAATCACCCCGAACAACTCGTTGAAGCGCAAGATCTTCAACCTCGGTTTCAGCTATGCGTTGTCAGACAAACTTTCTTTCAGGGGCAATATTAATTACTCGAATGAGTACAATAAGAATCCCCCGAACATCGCCAACCAGGATAATTCCATTCCGACGTCACTCTATAATATGGCGAACTCCATGCCGATGAAGGTGCTGGATGAAAACAAGTATGACGCGAACGGCAACGAATATGTGTACTCCAGATTCAGAAACCGCACCAACCCGTACTGGGTGCTGGCCGAGCAGTTTAACAATATTCACAAGGACCGGATCTTCGGAAACTTCTCGGTGAAATATGACATCCTGAAATGGCTGTACATTCAGGGGCGTGTAGGTCAGGATTACTGGTCGCGCGACGAGGATTATAATAACTTTCCTACCGGTCACGCCTCGAGAGGTCCCGCCCCTGCCGGTTTTGTCAATGGTGTCTATACGCAGGATGCCATGCGCTTCCGCGAGATCAACTCCGACCTGCTGATTTCGGCGACCCGTCAGTTCGGTGATTTTGGCGTCAACCTCACCGTTGGTGGTAATCAAATGGACTGGCGCCGCGAACTCAACAGCGTTCAGGTAACTGATTTTGTCGTGAGGGACCTGTATACCGTGCAGAATGGCCGGGCAAAAGATCCTGTGTATGGCCTGAGCGAGAAAGCAGTGAACTCATTATACGGGTCAGCCGAAGTCTCATTCAAGCAGTTCCTCTATTTAAACGGAACATTCCGCAATGACTGGTTTTCGACTCTCTCTCCTGAAAACAGAAGCATACCTTATCCTTCTGTTTCCGCCAGTTATGTTTTCTCGGAATCGATGGATCTGCCAGCCTGGTTGTCGTTCGGGAAGGTTCGCGTTGGATATGCCGAAGTGGGCGGTGACAGCGATGTCGAACCTTATTCCAATCTCCTCTATTACTCGATTAACTCAAACCTGATCGCCAATCCCGCCGGCGCGGCTCAACCCGTGGGCGGCCCGAGCGGCACGACGCTGCCGAATGCCAACCTGCGACCTATGCGCGCGGCCGAGACGGAAGCCGGTCTTGAAATGAAAATGTTCAACGACCGCGTAGGACTCGACCTGTCCGTGTATCGCAAGCTCACGACCGATCAGATTGTGAGCGCCCAAATCTCCGATGCCTCCGGGTTTGTGGACACCCGGATCAACAGCGGAAAAAGCGAAAACAAAGGCATTGAAATGATGGTGAACCTGGTGCCGGTGACCAACAGCGATCTCCGGTGGGATTTTACCTTCAGCGGCGCCTATAACGTCAGCAAGGTGCTGAGCCTGCTCACCGATAAGCCCGGCGAGCGGATCACCGTAGGCGTGCACAACTTCAACGGTGAGCTGCGGCAGATTGTGGGTGAGGAAATGGCGCAGATTGCGGGCTTCGGTTACCTGCGGGACAGCCAGGGCCGCCAGGTGTTCGGAGCCAACGGCATCGCCATGCGGACGCCCGACCTCATCACCTTCGGCAGCGCCCTGCCAAAATGGGTCGGAGGGTTTACCAACACGCTTTCATACAAGAACCTTTCGTTCTCATTCCTCATCGACTTCAAGCTCGGCCACAAGATGTTGTCGGGCACCAACTTCAATGCCATCCGGCATGGACTTCACAAGATGACGTTGCCCGGAAGGGAAGAAGGATACATCGTGGGTGAAGGTGTGGACATCAATGGAAATGTCAACACCGTACAGGCCCCCGTCCAGGCGTACTGGGAGGTGGTACGGTCGCTGGCCCTGATTGAGCCTGCCGTTTATAACGCGGGCTACTGGAAGCTGCGCCAGGTGACCCTGGGTTACGACATGACCAAATTCCTGCCGGCCAATTTCCCGGTAAAGTCGCTCCGCCTGAGCCTGGTGGCAAACAACGTGTTGCTCCTGAAGAAGTGGGTTGACAATATCGATCCGGAAAGCTTTGGTTACGCTTCCGACAACATTGTCGGCATGGAAGGAACGGGAGTTCCGACCACGAGATCGATCGGATTCAACTTAAACGTTAAATTATAACAGGAAGGAATCATGAAAAACATATTCAAATACACTTTTCTGCTGGGCGCATTGCTGGTCTTCCAGACCTCGTGCGACGAAGGTTTCGATGAGTTGAACAAGAGCAAGACCGGCGCGATTTCGATCGACCCCGTGTTCCAGCTCAACAACGCGATCATCAACACCTCTTTTCCAACCGGCACGCTGATCTACGATATCGGTATTGTGCAGCAGATCATTTCGCCGAACTCCGGCGTGCTGACCGGCGCTAACTACAATCAGGACAACCGCGATGCCACAGACGACCTTTGGCAGGGGTATTATCGCAACGTGATCCGCAACACGCGCGATATCATCTTCCGCACAAAGGATGTACCCGAACGCAGCAACCTGATGAACATGGCGAGAATTCTCCAGGCACACGCGTTCCTGGTGTTGACAGACGACTACGGAGACATTCCTTACACTCAGGGCGGAAACGGCTACAATGACCAGGTGTTTTTTCCGGCGTACGATGCGCAGCAGGACATCTATCCTCAGATCATACAGGAGCTGAAAGATGCATCGGCAGCGCTGAACGCTGCCGGCAAGATCGAAACGGCTGACATTCTATACGGAGGCAACATCGATAAGTGGAAGAAATTTGCCAACTCCTTGGTATTGCGTGCCGGCATGAGGATGAGCAAGGTGAATCCCACTGCCGCGCAGCAGGCCGCAAGCGACGCTTTTGCCGCAGGCGTTATCACCTCCAACGCGGATAACGCAAAGATGCGACACGATAATAACTACCTGAATCCTGTCGGCAATACGCTCAACTCAACAGAGGCCGCCAACTTTTACATGACCGAGCCTTTTGTCGATTTTCTGCGCAACACGAATGATCCCAGGCTCTCCGCGATTGCCGTGCGGTATGTCGGCGCCAAGTCGGGCCCCGAGCAAACCACGAACAACCAGTCATACGATCCGGCCGACCAGATCGGTATGCCCATGGGCCATGACAACGGGTCGATCACCGCGGTCGCCGCAAATCTCGGGCTGGCAAGCTTCTACGATTTCAGCCAGGTCGATCGTCGCCGTGTAGCGGACCGCGATGCACCCCAGTATTTTGTCACAGCGTCACAGACCCTGCTACTGCTTGCTGAAGCAAAGGAACGAGGATGGATCACGACGGCGACAACGGCCGCGGAATTCTACAACAGCGGCGTGCGGGCGCATATGGAGCAAATGGCTGAGTATGACGCGAATAGTGCCATCGCTTCCCAGGACATTGACGACTATCTCGCTGCCAATCCTTATGATCAACCGAACGCCCTGAAACAGATTAACTGGCAGTATTGGGTCTCGTCACTGATGAATGGCCCCGAAGCGTTCGCAAATTTCAGAAGGAGCGGCTACCCGGATCTCGCGCCTAACCCCTTCCCGGGCAAGGCTATCAGCGGAGATTTTATCCGCAGGGTCACCTATCCGAACTCTGAGATTTCGGTCAACACGGCCAACGTGAATGTTGCCATCGCAAGAATGGGGGCTGACGACCTCGACACCCGCGTATGGTGGGACATTCCTTAACCTTCCCAATAAAATTGGAACCCGTTTCGCGGGTTCCAATTTTTTTTACCCCATCGTAAATCATCCTCTTACATTTCTGCAAAACAACATGAATAAAATTTCGATTTGCGGTCTCCTGTGCCTCTGCATTTTTACGGGAAGCTTTGCCCAGCAGATATCAAGAGACGACCTGATATTCCTCACTCCCGAGTGGAAAGGAGAACGCTTTAAGGACGGTCGCCCCAAGGTACCGGATGCCATCCTGAAACGAATGAAGCTGGTGACGCTGGAAGAAGCATGGGCCGTTCTGAAAGGCGAGAATTATAAATACGCCTATGAAGACGGTTGGATGTGCATTAACCCCGACAGCGTGCTGGTGGGAAGGGCCGTGACCGCCACGTTCATGCCGGGCCGCCCCGATGTTCATCGCGTCATCGACAAGAAAGGTCATGAGAAGGACGGACGGATAAAATCACAGAACTCATGGCCCATCGATCTTCTCGTGAAAGGTGACGTCTATGTGGTCGACCAGTTCGGCGCCCACATCGACGGTCCGACCGTGGGCGATAACCTCGGGAATTCCATCTTTGCGAAAACCGGCAACGGGATTGTCTACAACGGAGCGGTGCGCGACATCAACGGGCTTAAAGAGATCGGCTCGTTCACTTCCTTCTTCAGGAGCTACCACCCTTCCCACCATCTTAATAACCCGGATGGCGAATTGAACACCACGCTTGTGGGAATCAATCAGCCGACGCGCATCGGCAATGTGATGGTGATGCCCGGCGATGTGGTGCTCGGCCGCGATGGGGGAGTTATTTTTATCCCGCCGCACCTGGCGGAAAAAGTTGTCAAGACCTCCGAGATCGTGAGGCTGCGCGACATGTTCGGCCATCAACGCCTGCGCGAGCAGAAATATACTCCCGGCCAGATCGATTCCAGATGGTCGGATGAGATCGAAAAGGATTTCTCCGCCTGGCTCAGCGACCATATCAACGAGCTGCCCGTTCCGAAAGAGCAAATACAGGAGTTACTGAAAACCCGGACGTGGTAGCGATCAACGAAAAATAACCCAGGACACATCATGAAAAATATTCAATCCCGGCGCTCCTTCATCACCAAGAGCGCCCTGGCCAGCGCATTAAGTTTTACCACGCTCTCGGGCTTCGGCGCCGGCCTCGAGAGAGCCATGCAAAAAGCTCCCATGTCATCGGCGCCGAGTGACCTGAAGATCACCGACATCAAATGCGGGTACATTCGAAACGGTCACAGCCTTTTTGTGAAGATCTATACGAACCAGGACATCTGGGGATGCGGTGAAGGCGTCGATGCTACCCCGGGTACCTATCACCTTGTGAAAATGTTCGGCGAAAGGATCAAGGGGAAGAGTCCCCTGAACGTTCACCGTCTGTTCGAGGACATTCGTAAATCGGGATTCTTCGAGGGAGCCCAATCCGGGATGTTTGTGGCGGTGCTGTCGGCAGTCGAAGCCGCTCTTTGGGACCTGGCGGGCAAGGCGTTGGGGTTGCCCGTTTACCAGCTCCTCGGCGGCAAATTCCGCGACAAGATCCGCGTGTACTGCGACACGGCCCTGTATCGCGCCAACCACCCCAGGCCTGAAGATTTTGCCGACGCGGCAACCGGAGCGATCAAGATGGGATTCACCGCAGTCAAGTTCGATATTGACGAAAGAAACGACCCCAACAAGTACGACGTTTACAACTGGACCGCCAGTCCGGCAGAGCTCGACAGAATGTACAACCAGATCGCTGCGGTGAGGAAAGCCGTGGGTCCGAAGATTGACATCTGCGTGGACATGCATGGAAGGTACGATGCCGTAACCGGTCAGCAGATAGCCAAACGGTTGGAGCCGTTGAACCTCATGTGGCTGGAGGAACCGATCCCCGCGGAAAACGTGGAGGCGTATCGCAACATCACTGAATCAACGACCACACCCATCTGCGCGGGTGAAAATCATTACCTGGCGTACGGTTTCAGACGGATGCTCGAGATCGGCGCGGTGGACATCATCATGCCTGACCTTCAGAAAGCCGGCGGTCTGGGAGAAGGACAGAGGATGGCGAACCTGGCCAACCTCTATTACGTTCCCTTCGCGCCGCACATGGTGGCCTCCTACCTGGGTGCGATGGCCTCGTGCCATGTGTGCGCTTCCGTTCCGAACTTCCTGATCATGGAATGGCAGATTTACTTTCACACCGATCCCATGTTTAAGGAAATCGTCACCTTCGACGGGCCCATG
>DASVOT010000503.1:0-2864 GCA_036383235.1 Chryseosolibacter sp. | reverse complement strand
TGCATTGAGGAACACATATCCTTCCGGGTAAATGCTTTGCATCTGGCGATCGGCACGATTGTCCAGGGTCCTTTTCAAGCCCCGCAGTTCCTTTAGAAGTTCGTAGTGGATCGTATCACCTCCTTCCACGATCACCTGACGCCGGTGTCCGAGCCGGACGTTTAAAACCACTATAACGATCATGACAACAAGGATCAGAACCGAAACAAGAATCCTTAAAATCTTCCCGAACATCGTCATTCAAGGTAATCACTCTTTAGAAAAATAGAACATGCCCATGACCTGCGCCGCCAAAGCCGGATACTTGTATTGTGCGCTTATCAAAATGAGAGAAGTCCAAACAGTAATTAAATTAATCAAAACCAATCACATAAATCAAATAAATCACAGTCGACCTTTTGATCTTTCAATCGCGACTTCTATCTTTGCATCAGCATTTCACCTCTTGTCTCACTTAAACAGAGGAAGCTATGTTGGTCTTGAGTTCACATATCACCCTTAAGCAGCGCTGGTAAAATACCAGGTCCGATACTGCTTTGTCTTTTTCTCCAATTATTATCTAGACAAACGAGCCGCGCACGGGCTTTGACATGATCGACTTCTATGCTTTTTGCGAAGCATAGCCCAGGAATATCATGCGCTAAACTCAGCACGCGAAAGCAACTGAGGTGCTACAACTATGGGCAACCAAAAACTGAATACTAAAGACTTACCCTGCATCGCCATGCCTTGGGAGCTGGCAGTCAGGATGGGCAACGATTAGTCATGGAAACAGAAATTCTACATAGCGAGCTGATCTCAAGGAAGCAGAAGCTTTCACAGGTTAAATGCGCGCTGAAGGAAACGTTCCTCGGCCTGGATGCGATCATTGACGAAGTGATATCGTTGATAATGCCGTGGTATCTCTTTCCGGAAGCACAGTTAAGGCCGACGATCATTAACTTATGGGGCCTGACTGGGTCTGGGAAAACTGCCCTTGTGCAAAAACTTGTGGAGCTGTTGGATTATCGCAAGTTCTTCAGCCATATCGACATGGGCGAGTTTGAATCGGATTCCGCTTCCTGGATGAAGAACATCTTTACGGACGACCTGGCCTTCTTTCACGAGAAGCCGGCGTTGATCTGCCTGGATGAATTCCAATTCGCGCGGACGCTCGACAACAACGAAAACGAGCTGGGAAAGGATAAGCTTCGCGTGGTCTGGGACCTGCTGGACTCCGGGAGGATCCAGTACATCCCCACCACCGGCACCTACTATTTGTTTAGAGCTGATAACTGCCTGAAGAGACTGGAGAAGGCGGTTGAGGGCGGGTTAACCCTGACCAATGGACAGATAACCAAGGGCATCGAAGCGTTTGAATTACATTTTAACGGTTTTCACTTTGAGTATAACAATAAGTTTTCCGCAAAGCTGGACGAAGGTTACTTCCTGTCGGATGATTTTGTTGTGTCCGTCTTCTACCTGTTTGAGCACGATGAATACACGAAAGAGGACATCAGGGAGAGGATCCGGAACGCTTCTGTCGCCGACGTGGCCGTGCTCCTGAGAGAGGCCATGGCGACGCGGCCTGCGACCAAGACCCTGGACTTGTCGAAGTCCGTCATCTTTGTTTTGGGAAACCTGGATGAAGCCTATTCGATGAGCACCAACATGAATCCTGACATCAGCGCTGACGCCTTTCACGAGGCGACGGGGAAGATCACGATTGCGAATATCAAAAAAGCGCTGCGAAAACGGTTCAGGCCGGAACAAATTGCCAGATTGGGTAACAACCACATCATCTACCGGTCCTTCAACTGCGCTCAGTTCAGGGCATTGATCAGGACGGAGTTGAAAAGAATTGAAACTTTTGTAATGAGCCAGTTTGGATGGAAAATCGTCTTCGATGAATCAGTGGTGGACATCGTATACGCAGAAGGCGTGTTTCCCGCGCAGGGAACAAGACCCGTATTGACAACCGTGAAGAATCTCATTGAATCGAAGGTGAGCAATCTCATCGTATCTATTCTGGAATATCAACTTAAACCGGCGCAGGTAACCTGGAAATATGCCGACGGCCAATTTGCTTTCGATGCGCTGGATGAAAGAGGCATCACGGTGCTTTCGTTTTCCGATGGAGCTAACCTGAAGCTCGAGAACCTCAGGCGAAGTGTCGATCCTGAGATTCAGGCGCATACCGCAGTGCACGAGGCTGGTCATGCTGTGCTGGCGGCTCTTACCCTGAGGATCATTCCGGCGGTGGTTGTTTCGAGAACAGCGCACGACATGGAGGGCTTCTGCCTGGTGAATTTTCCGAAAGGGCCGATGACCCGGGAGACATTAAAAAAGGACATCGTTATCACACTTGGAGGATATGTTGCCGAGAAAATGATCTTTGGGGAGGAAATGTCATCGGCCGGTGTGCACAGCGATATTGAGGAAGCCTCCAGGCTGGCGAACAATGCCGTCCGGAACTATGCGATGGGCAATGATCCAATTTACCTGGCGGTGGGCGCGCAACATGAAGACGCCTTTGTGATCTCTGAAAGATATTCCGCGGAGGCGATCGCCATTATCAGGGAGTGTGAAAAAGAAGCGGAACGGCTTCTGGACAGAAACAAAGTGCTCTTGCTCAGGATCGCCGAATTCCTCACGACGAACTCGAGAATGGAAGAGCACCAGATTGAGGCATACGTGAAAGAGCATGGTCATGAGCCTTGGATAAAAACCGAGGGCTTCGTGAAGAAAAATGAATATTACAAATTCAACACCAGGCTCCGGGATGAGCTAACGAAATCTGAGCAGCAGCGGAAGGTAACGGAGGCCAATATGGATTGACCCGCATAGGTGCCCGTAGTAGAGACAAGGCATGCCTTGTCTCTACT
>DASVOT010000502.1:0-3146 GCA_036383235.1 Chryseosolibacter sp. | reverse complement strand
ATTGGCTGTCGATAAATTCAACGGTTCTTTCCGCCGTCTGATTTTTCTTGTCGAGATCATACTTCTGGTAACGGGAAATCAATCCGGCGAGAAAATCCACTCCCTTTTGGCGGTTCGAACCGGCTATGGCGAGGTTCAGTACACCTGCGCCCTCTTCTGCCCATTCCGCTTTCACCGTCCCGGCGTACCTTCGCGCTACGTCGAAAGAGGGGGTGTACGTAAACACGATCGGATCACTTGGCATCGAACTGAATTGCGCCGGAATCTTAAGGTAAAAAATGCCTGTAAAGCCGGCAATTGAAACCGTATCACCGAAATTGAATCGAAAGCTTTTGCCCGGTGCCTCGGTAGAAGGCAGCAATTCAAACGAATTTTTATCTGAGATATGAAAATAAAACGAGGCACTGCCTGAACTTTTTTCCCGAATCGGAACTACATCAACCGGCAACTCATCGTAAGATTCGGTGGTGAGAATATTTCCCTTCCGGTAGAATGCGACGTCGAAATTAAGGTCCTCCACGACCTTCTGCAGCAACGGGAATGATTTTAAAATATACGTTTCATTCAGGTAATTCCTCTTCGGGTTGAGAAGCGGATTATTGTAAATCAATTCGGCACCTGAAATGTCATCCGCCTCCTTGACAATGACCGATGCATTAACCGGATAAATGCGTGTGGCATACCGGTTATGCAGATAGGCAACTACGAACGCCACGCAGAGGGACAGTACAATCCAGTACCAATACCGCAGCGCGCGGTACATCACCCTTTTGTAATCAATGTTCAAACTATCCGACCCGGAAGTGTCAACGGGTAGCTCTGATGTGTAATCGTTGTTATTGGGTTTCACTTATCTAGCAAGGTTAAATGCGAGAAGCAGCAAAGAAATGGTGGACACTATCAATGAAAGATTTTGCCCGGCATACTTCCTGAAGGGGCGTTGTTTTAAGGGAGGTACAATTAGCACATCGTTTTGATTGACGTAGTAATAAGGCGAATTGATAAAGTTTTCGTCCAGCAGGTCGATGTACTGGACCTGAGCTTGCCCGTGTACCTGGCGTATGAGCTTGACGTTCGATCGGTCTGCGAGGTCACCCAGCCCGCCGGCCAGTCCAATCGCTTCGAGCATGGTTACACGATTGTTCGCCAATATCACGCTACCTTCTTTTAGCACCTCTCCAAGTACTGTGATCCTGAAATTGAGTAAACGGACTTTTACAACTGGCTCTTTCAGGTATTGCTCCGCGATGCCCTGAAGCTTGTCCTGGATTTGAAAAACGGTCATACCCGAAACTTTTACCTTCCCAATAACGGGGAATGGAATTTCGCCGTTTTCGTCGACGAGTTCCCCGATCAATATGGCGCCGCCCATGGCCAAAGAGGCGCCTAATTGCTGAACATTCTTTTCCGAGAGGAAATCGTACTTTTCGTCCGTCTGGCTTTCAAAACGAACCGATAAGATATCGTTGGGTTGAATCTTATAATCAAATGGTACAGGCATGTAGCTTCTTAGGACGGTATCTTTAGGCAGAGCCCCAACATTCAGATCTTTCTTCTGCAGAAGTGTCACCTTTCTGTTCGGCACGCATGCGATCAATAATACAATCATCAAAACGGGAAAGGCCAGACGCATCATTCAGTTATGGATTTTGAGAAACGCCAAATATAGCTTAATCGGCCAGTATACGTATTAAATTCAAGTCAAATACCCGCTGAAATTCGCATTTAAACCTGCATTCAGACCTGCCTTTCAACCTGCATTTAAACCGCGCGCCGGAATGCGCGCCCGGCACAGCTCCGCCCTTTCAGTCCCATTTCTAGTTTTGGACTTACTTGCTTTAGCAGCATTAGTAGCGCGTAAACTGGAAACCTCTAGTTTTATTCTTACGCACACTTGTATTCACTCCGACTCCCATGAAGCCGGTTTGCGAATAGCATGATCTGGCTCAACACCTCATCATTCCTTCACCGTCGCTGCCTCCTTTTTCCACAGCACCAACGCCGTGTCGGCATGGAGACTTTTCCTGTTCTGCTCAAACTCCGTCGCGCTCAGCACCAGCGACCTGATCTTCCTGTGAATCAACCCCTCAGCCTTCTCCACATACCCATGGAGATTCTTGGTATTCACCTCTCCCACGAGCACAAGGTCAATAATACCACTATCCTTCCCGTTGGCATAGTCTCCCGTAATGAACGCCATCTCGAGGTGTCCGAGGCGGGAGATCATTTTGTTCACGATGTTGTCGATGATTTTGTCGATGCCCGTATACTTATGGACGAGCGCTTTCAGCTCGGGGTAGAGCGGGTGGTCGATGTTGGCGCTGTATTCGATGATGTTACCCTTCCCGTTGGAGACCAGGTACCCGGCCCTGGAAAGGTTGTTGAGCTCGTGCCTGATGGAGTTGGTGGATTCGCCGAACTCTTCTGCGAGACCGCGCAGGTGTGCCTTCGAATGGCTGTTCAGGAAGAACTTGAGCAGCATCTTCACGCGGGTCCTCGAGGTGATCAGGTATTCTAGCATCAGGCTGTTGGCTGTTGGCTTTTGGCTAAGTGAGGGTTATTTGATCCCATTCAGGTTGCCATCGGCGCTATTTCCAGTTCCGGTGAATTGTCGCATTCAGTAAGCACATGAGTTTTTCCCGTCGTCCTCCACACGCCAAAAATCCTCCGCGGGCTCTGCGAGCTTTGCGTGAGGATTATGCGCGCTGGGTCCCAAAACTACATAAATGAGTATAATCTTTACTCGTTTATGTGAGAAATTGCTGTTTTTCCACGTTTTTTTGGCAGACAAGCGGCTGTTACAGCCGGTGAACGACGGTGCCAGGGACTCTTTTTAGCCGGTGCGGCGGCGGTAATGGCTGAATACCAGATGGATAGACGAAAGTGACCGGCTTTGACCCCGCTCGGCGGATAATTTTCCGGCCAGGTAAGGTGACCGCGGATTTTGGTAAGATTTCGGACCCGTAGTAAGCGGTAGTCGGTAGCCGGTAGCCGGTAGCCGGTAGTCACAGTGTGCATGCCTGAAATAGGTTGACCAAAAATGGTCAACCGTATGCAAAAAAATAA
This sequence comes from Chryseosolibacter sp., assembly GCA_036383235.1. Taxonomy (GTDB): domain Bacteria; phylum Bacteroidota; class Bacteroidia; order Cytophagales; family Cyclobacteriaceae; genus Chryseosolibacter. The sequence goes on along the minus strand of DASVOT010000502.1, from coordinate 80 downwards.
GCCAAAATTAAGGATCCGAACGAATCGGTGCTTTTCTGAAGAATTCAAGAAAAGCAAGGTCAAGGAGCTGATAGAAAAAC
>DASVOT010000501.1:0-9090 GCA_036383235.1 Chryseosolibacter sp. | reverse complement strand
ACGAATTCCGGACCAACAACAACCTCAATGGGAAAGGTCGCATGCCTGGCAACCTCTGACCCGGTGTTGCATACCACGCACCCGGTGATAATGCCGTTTGCCTGCGCCTCCTTTAACCCGCCGATCACATAAGGCGTGCGGCCGCTGGCTGCGAGTCCGATCAGCACATCGCGCTGGTCAATGTTATGGGCTTTGAGATCTTTCCAGGCCTGAGACAGGTCATCCTCCGCATGCTCGACGGATTTGCGTATGGCCGTGTCACCGCCTGCAATGAGACCGATCACTCTTCCATGTGGCAGACCATAGGTGGGTGGGATCTCCGACGCGTCGAGCACACCGATGCGGCCGCTGGTGCCCGCGCCGATATAAAAGAGGCGGCCTCCGTCGGCCATCTGCCGGGCAACCGCGGTCACGAGCTTCTCAATCTGAGGAATGACTTTTTCCACGGCCAGTGGCACGGTCTTGTCCTCGTTGTTCATGTTGACCAGCAGGTCGTGAACGCTCATGCGCTCAAGATTCGTATAGCGGGAAGGAGATTCGGTAACAGACATAATGATTCAGCCGCGCGGATGGCTAGGCGTTTTGTGTATGGTATAGCGTAAGGCCCGCGATGGGCCCTTCCAGAATGTTCTTCACTGTAATGCCCCTGTCGTTGGCCACCTGGCGCAGAATGTCACTGAAATAGAAAGCGATGGATCCTGTAAAGTGCACTTTCAGGTTCTGGTAATTCTTGTATTCCATGACATTGTTTTCATAGAACTCGGCGAAGCTCGAATAGATGAGCTCGTAGCAGTATCGTTCTTTCAGGTGCTGAAAAATAAAGCGGGCAAAGCTTGCCAGGAAGGCGCTGGGCTTCTCCTGCTGATATACTTTTTCAAGGAACTCTTCGCGTGTCAACGGGAAGCGCGCATGGAATTGCTTCGCCAGCGATTCAGGCATCTTGTTCCGCAGATAATCCACCAGAAATTTCCTTCCGATGTTTGCACCCGAGCCTTCATCCGCCAGTATCCATCCGAGGTTGGCCACGTTGTCGATGATTTTGTTGCCATCGTAGAGACATGAGTTTGAGCCGGTGCCCATGATGCAGGCGATGCCCGGTTCTTTGCCGCAGAGGGCGCGCGCCGCCGCGAGAAGGTCCCATCCGATCTCTATCTGCGCCTGGGGAAAGTACTGGAGAAAGGCGCTCTTGATGGTCAGCTGATTTTTTTCCGACGAAACGCCGGCGCCGTAGAAATAGATCCGGTCTACCGTATCGTCTGCCGGGATAAGCGGAAGCAAAATTTCCGCTACGATCTTTTTCAGATCCTCGATCGGCTGATAATAGGGATTAAAGCCTGGGGAACTGGCCTGGTTGATATCACCATTCTTTAAGACGAGCCTCCAGTCAGTTTTGGAGCCTCCGCTATCGGCTATTAAAATCATTTTGAGTGTGAACCTGGATTATTGTTTGAACAGGAACTGCAAAGCTAAAATTTGGATTCAATTGTTAAAAGCGTCCGGATAAACGCCGGAGCGATAAATCACTCATTTATCGAGTCTGCCGATCACTTTGAACTTATCGAATACTTTTTCGGTATGAGGAGCGTCCTTTAGTTCGTCAGACAGATCCTGCCCGGCCCAATGCTCATAATGCTTGCCCCGCTGCCAAAGTCTTGAAGCCGTGACATCGTATACCAGGCTATTGTAAGCGACCCAGATTTCCGGTTTATCCTGTCCGTTTCTCAGCGCAAGCTGCGACCTGGTGATGACGCGAAGATCCTTATCCGGTATCAAGTTGATCGTTATTTATTGGCCGTGATTTTCCTTAAAAAACCCCGGCGCGGTTTTTATGCTCGGCCAAAAATCAATAACTTTTCCCATAAATGTACACTCCCTGCCTTTCGCAGCTATGAATTTTAACGTTGTTTCGTTCTGTTGCCTGATAATCTGCCTGGTGGCTTGTCGCCCGGCAGAGAGAACCGTGGATTTTTCGTCGTTGCCGGAGGCGGAGATAAGCCGGGTTGCCGATTCAGTGGCCCACGCCTATATCATTGTGGATACGCATGTTGATCTGCCCTACCGTCTCAACCATGACAAATTCGTTCCCGAAGGAGAATTTCTCAAAATCCCTGTCCGGACCACGGAGGGGGACTTCGACTACGAGCGGGCGAAAAAAGGCGGACTGGATGCGCCTTTCATGTCGATTTACATCCCGTCGTCCTATCAGCAAAAAGCCGACATGGGCAAGCAGCTGGCGGACAGCCTCATCGGCATGGTAGAAGGGATCGCGCGTGCCATCCCCGACAAATTCGCGATGGCCCGCACGCCTGATGACATTGTTGCTAACACCCGGGCGGGGAGGATCTCCCTGCCAATGGGTATGGAGAACGGCGCGCCAATCGGGAAGGATCTCGCCAACGTAAAATATTTCTATGACCGCGGGATCCGGTATATCACACTGACCCATGCCCTCGACAACCAGATATGTGACTCTTCCTATGATTCCACGGCTACCTGGAACGGGCTCAGTCCCTTCGGCGAGCAGGTCGTGGAGGAAATGAACAGGACCGGTATCATGGTGGATGTCTCGCATATTTCAGACAGCGCTTTTTACGATGTTTTGAAAATTGCGAAAGCCCCCGTGATTGCATCGCATTCTTCATGCCGGTATTTCACGCCGGGGTTCGAGCGAAACATGACCGACGACATGATCCGGCTGCTTGCCGCAAATGGAGGTGTCATCCAGATCAACTTTGGCGCTTCCTTTCTTGATTCCGTCGCGCGAAAGAACCGCGTGCTTTCCGACTCGCTGGAGAAGCTCCTTGTTTCTAAAAAGCTGACCTCAAAAGACGCCGCGGCTCAACCGATCATCGAGCAATTTGCAAAAGATCAGAAAGACCTGTATTCAGACGTTTCAAGGGTTGCGGATCACATTGATCACGTTGTGAAGCTGGTGGGAACAGACTATGTCGGAATCGGTTCGGATTATGACGGTGTCGGAGATAATCTGCCACTGGGACTCAAGGACGTGTCGGCTTACCCAAACCTCATTGCAGAGCTGTTGAAACGTGGCTATACCTCGCAGGATATCGAGAAGATCTGTTATAAAAACCTCTTCAGAGTATGGAATAAGGTTATTGAGCTTTCTGAAAAAATGTAGGGCTTTTCCATCTTTGCATCTGCCAGAACGCACAATGGCGAACATATATCGAAGTTACCGGTTACGTTAAGGACGCGTAGGGAATGTAATTTTACCAGCGGCGTAAATGGAGAGAAACCTGATTCGCAGTTCCATCTTTTTGACCTTTGTTCTGGCATTGGCCTTGTGCCGGTACGAGGGGATGGCGCAGCGTTTGCTGTCCTTCAAACCCGATAAACCGGTTGTCTGTTATTACTCCACGCAAAACAGAGCGGATCACGTCGCCGAGTCCGGAAGGTTTCTCAGCATGCGCGCGCGCGGCGCCGCCAGGGCCCGCACCTCCGTCTTTGAAGTGGAGTACATCAATTTTCCCGCCGACAATCTTGCCCGGACCGCTTTTCAGTATGCCATTGAAATCTGGGAAAGCGAGCTTGTTTCTTCGGTGCCCATCCGGGTGAAAGCGGAATGGAAACCGCTTGATGCCGGCGTGCTTGGCCAGGCCCTCTGGGGAAGAGCGTATGCCAATTTCGGCGGCGAACAGCACCTCAACACATTTTATCCCATCGCCCTAGCCGAAAAGATCGCCGGCCGGGACCTCAACGATCCCGCCGAAGCGGACATCGTTGCATCGTTTAGCAGTAACACTCCCTGGTATTACGGAACCGACGGCAACACGCCGGCCGGTAAAATGGACCTGGTGACAATCGTTCTCCATGAGATAGCCCATGGGTTAGGATTCACCGACAGCTATGAGGTGAAAGGCAGTGACGCCAGCGCCGGTCTTGCCGAAGGCGAGGTCTCCATACCGTTTATCTTTGACCTGTTTGTTGAAAACGATTCAAGCAAAAACCTCATCTACGATTTCCAGACTCCCTCCAAAGAACTGGCGGGCGCCCTGCAAAGCACCAACCTGTTTTTTAACAGCCCTACAGCGGTCGACGCGCTGAATGGCGTCAGGCCGGAGCTCTTCGCACCCAAGAGCTTTCAGTCGGGATCGAGCGTTTCCCATCTGGACGAAGCTGCCTTTAACGCGAGCGGCGATCCGAACAGGCTGATGACACCAAACATCGCTTTGGCCGAATCGATTCACGATCCCGGGTCGGTTCTCCGCGGAATGCTGAGCGATATGGGATGGGTTTACACGCACGTTGATCATACACCTTTGAAAGACACCGAACGCAAGGACGGGCAGCCGTATCTGGTAAAAACCGTGATCCGCAGTGACAATGGATACGATCCCGCGAAAGTACAGATGCATTACTCTTCGGACGGAAAGAATTTCACTGTCGTGGATATGTCGCCCACCGGATCGCCTGACGAATTTGCGTCGTCTCTGCCGGGAATCACAACCGACGGCGCGTATAGCTATTTCATTTCCGTTGTCGATGTGCGTGGCCGAACCTTTACCAACCCGGGAATCATCGAGGAGTTGGCAAAGCAACCGAAGCAGGGGATGTTTTCATTTCGGGTAGGCCCGGACGTCACCGCGCCGGAGATCGCACATCAACCTGTGGAGTACATTTTGAAAGGAGATATGGACCTCGAGCTGAGTGCGGAGGTAACCGATAACCTGGGAGTGAAAGAGACGCTGGTTGAATTTATGGTGAACGACGGGCCCGTGCAAACAACGGCGATGAAACAACTCGCGAACACGGACGAATATACGGCGGCGCTGTTGCTTCCTGCGCTCGACATTGGAGACAGGATCCAGTATCGCCTCATCGCCAGAGACCTGGCATCGAACGAGAATGTCACCGCGGTGCCTGACAACGATTTCTACTCTGTAACCGTGACCGGGATCATGCCTGTTCAGGATTCGTACTCCAACAATTTCAACCTTTCAACCAGTGACTTTTTTGGGAGTAATTTCCATATTACCACGCCATCGGGATTTCAAAACGGGGCGATACACAGCGATCATCCTTATCAGAATGGAAGCGGTCCGAATGAGGAAAGCAATTATACATTCCAGCTTCAGGTTCCCATCCGGATCGGAAGCACAAATCCGGTGATCAAGTTTGATGAGATTGTGCTGGTCGAACCGGGTGAGACAGGATCCAGGTTCGGGGATGACGCTTTCTTCGATTACGCCGTCGTGGAAGGATCTGTTGACAATGGCGAGACGTGGAAGCCCTTTGCTGACGGATATGATTCAAGGGACCAGAGTTCCTGGCTGACTCTTTACAACAGCGACATCGTGAATTTCAATTCCAGGGCGCCGGGCAATCCTGACTTGTACCGGAAGCGAACCATCAACATGCTGGAAAACGGGAATTTTTCCGAGAACGATCAGGTGCTCATCCGCTTCAGACTCTTTGCCGATGCCCTCGCTCATGGGTGGGGATGGGCGATTGATAACCTTTCTGTGCAGGGTCCGGTAACGGACGTTGAAAAAGGAATTTCGGAGACATTCAGGGTTTATCCGATACCGGTAAAAAAAGATCTGTTTGTTGAATTGCTGAATCCGGATCGCGCATCGGTCAGCATCCAGATCTCGGACCTGCAGGGAAGGATCGTTTTCGACGAGACCATCAACGACATCAACGGCGACCTGCGAAAAAGTATCGATGTGCATTTCCTGGAAGAGGGCATGTATATCCTCAAAGCGAGCTCCGACGACAAGATTTACACGAAACGGTTTCTTAAGCTCGCCGAATAAAACGCTGGCCATGTGGGTGTTCGGCTACTGCTTCCTCACAGATACCACCCCTGATTTTTTTGCCGGGCGCTTCCACGGCGCACGGCCGATGGGGGCTGCCCACCGCTGATCCCCCCAAAAAATTATACTCAATCCGGCATGGGCAAAACATTTTAAAAAAATCCGCCGAATCCTGTTAATCCCACAATTCTGGTATATTTTTGCGCAATTTTGTTCATCCCTTTCCCAATAGACAATGCCAAGAGACAGAAGTATTCGTTCCGTACTGATCATCGGAAGTGGGCCGATTGTGATAGGCCAAGCATGTGAATTTGATTACGCCGGTTCACAGGCGGCCCGATCCTTGCGCGAAGAAGGTATTGAAGTCGTTCTCATAAACTCGAATCCGGCAACCATCATGACCGATAAGGTTACTGCCGACCACGTATACCTGAAACCACTGACAAAGAAATCGATCCGGGAGATCCTCGACAGGCACAACATCGATGCCGTATTGCCGACGATGGGCGGACAAACGGCGCTGAATCTCTGCATTGAATGCGATAAAGCCGGCGTCTGGCAACATTACGGCGTCCGCATCATCGGGGTGGATATCACAGCCATAGAAACGACTGAAGACCGCGAGAAATTTCGCCTTAAGATGAAGGAGCTTGGAGTCGGCGTCTGCAAGGGAGCAACCGCCACTTCTTTCCTGATGGGCAAGGAGATCGCGCAGGAAATAGGATTTCCGCTCGTCATCCGCCCTTCGTTCACCCTTGGAGGGACGGGCGGAGGGTTTGTAAGGAATCCGCAGGATTTTGACGATGCCCTCGACCGCGGTCTTCATGCCTCTCCCATCCATGAAGTACTCGTAGAACAGAGTATTTTTGGATGGAAGGAGTACGAGCTCGAGCTGCTTCGCGATCACGTCGGCAACGTCATCATCATCTGCTCGATCGAGAACTTTGACCCGATGGGTATTCACACGGGTGACTCGATCACCGTGGCGCCCGCCATGACCCTGCCGGACACCACCTATCAAAAGATGCGTGACCTGGCCATCAAGATGATGAACGGCATCGGCCAGTTTGCCGGCGGATGCAATGTTCAATTTGCACTCAACCCCGACAACTACGATGAGATCATCGGTATAGAAATCAACCCGCGCGTTTCGCGTTCCTCCGCGCTCGCATCGAAAGCGACCGGTTACCCCATCGCCAAGATTGCGGCGAAACTCTCCGTCGGCTATAACCTCGACGAGCTGAAGAATGCCATCACGGGAACCACCACGGCCTACTTTGAGCCCGCGCTCGACTATGTTATCGTAAAGATCCCCCGCTGGAACTTTGACAAATTCCACGGTGCCGACAGGAGCCTGGGACTTCAAATGAAATCGGTGGGCGAAGTGATGGCCATCGGAAGGAACTTTCAGGAAGCATTGCAGAAGGCCTGCCAGTCTCTTGAGATCAGGAGAAACGGCCTGGGGGCCGACGGGAAATCGCTGACCAAGCAGGACGAGCTGCTGTACAGCCTCGAGCATCCGACCTGGAACCGGATCTTCCATATCTATGACTCCATCAAGCTCGGTATCCCGATCAAAACGATCCAGAAGCTGACGAAGATCGACCGCTGGTTCCTGAAGCAGATCGAGGAGCTTGTGGAGTTTGAAAAGAAGCTGGAACAGTACACCCTCGAAGATATCCCTGCCGACCTTATGCGGCAGGCTAAAGAGCAGGGCTATGCCGACCGGCAGATCGCCCACATTCTCAATTGCCTTGAAAGCGAAGTGCATGCGAAAAGGAAGCAAATGGGAATTAACCGCGTCTATAAACTGGTCGACACCTGCGCGGCGGAATTCGAGGCAAAGACGCCTTACTATTATTCCACTTTCGACCAGGAAAATGAATCGAAAGTGACCGGGAAAAAGAAAGTGATCGTGCTGGGCTCGGGGCCCAATCGCATTGGCCAGGGCATCGAGTTCGACTACAGCTGCGTTCACGGTGTGCTCGCGGCAGAGGAATGCGGATATGAAACCATCATGCTTAACTGCAACCCCGAGACCGTATCGACGGACTTTGACATCGCCGATAAACTTTATTTTGAGCCGGTTTTCTGGGAACATCTGTACGACCTGATCCAGCATGAAAAACCGGAGGGGGTCATCGTTCAGCTCGGCGGACAAACCGCGCTGAAGCTTGCTGAAAAGATGCACAAGTACGGTATCCAGATCATCGGCACGTCTTACGACTCCCTCGACCTCGCGGAAGACAGGGGCCGTTTTTCGAATCTGCTGAAAGACCTTAGCATTCCGTATCCCGAGTTCGGCGTTGCGCGCAACGCGGATGAAGCGCTGGAAGTGAGCCAGCAAATAGGCTTTCCGTTATTGGTTCGGCCCTCGTATGTCCTCGGCGGCCAGAGCATGAAGATTGTCATCAATGAGCAGGAGCTCGAAGATCATATCCTCGATATCTGGAAACACCTTCCCGAGAACAAGGTCTTGCTCGATCACTTCCTCGATGCGGCCATCGAAGCGGAAGCGGACGCCATCTGCGACGGCGAAGACACCTACATTATCGGCATCATGCAGCATATCGAGCCCGCGGGTATCCACTCGGGGGATTCCTACGCCGTGCTGCCGCCGTATAATCTCGGTGATTTTGTCATGAAGCAGATTGAACACTACACGATCAAGATCGCGCAGGCACTGAAAGTAAAGGGACTCATCAACATACAGTTTGCCATTAAAAACGACAAGGTCTATGTCATCGAAGCTAACCCGAGGGCCTCGAGAACCGTTCCTTTCATCTGCAAAGCGTACGACGAACCCTACGTGAATTACGCGACGAAGATCATGCTCGGCGAGAAGAAGGTAAAAGACTTTAAATTCTCGCCTCTGAAAAAAGGCTATGCGATTAAAGAACCGGTATTTTCCTTCAGCAAATTCCCGGATGTAAACAAGGAACTGGGGCCGGAGATGAAATCCACCGGCGAGTCGATCTACTTCATTGACGACCTCATGGACGACTACTTCCTGAAGGTGTATTCGGAACGAAATCTTTACTTGAGTAGATAAAGGAGTATGGCAGGGGAATGCGGAAAACCGTTGTCGGGGTCCGAAAAATAGGATTGCTCAATTAATTCCGAACCTCTACCTTTGATTTGGGGTTATGTCATTTAAAAGTATACGCCATGTTAAGGTTTCTGCTGATTATCGCCATTATCACCTACATCTTCTATAAAGTAGGGACTTTCCTTTTCAAACTGGGCGAAGCCTCCCAGCAGTTGCGCAATAACCAGAACAACATCCGGACGGCGGAAAAAGACAAGAAGAAAC
>DASVOT010000500.1:0-7490 GCA_036383235.1 Chryseosolibacter sp. | reverse complement strand
TATGGCCAGGCACGAGAACGTTGTAAACAGCCTTCTGAACATGAAATCGGACTGGTACTGCTTGTTGAAGTCTTCGTCGAGGAAACTGTACAGGAAAGGTCTGTGAGGCACGAGCCTGCGCCACACCGCTCCTACCGCCTTCACCGTCTCGCCTATATTTTCAGCGCGTACCTTGACAGACAGGTACCTGCTTGCGTATGCCTCGAAGGGCAAGGTCAACGGCTCGATGTTTCGGTGCAGCGACTCAAAGTTGAAATCCTTCACGACACCAATCACGGTACCCTCCCTTCCCCACTGACTGAACCTCTTGCCCACGACATCGGCCGGATTGCTATAGCCATATTGCCGGGCAGCAGCTTCGTTGATGACAAGCGCATGACTTGAATCCGAAGGGTGGGCTCTCGAATACGACCTGCCCGCTACGAGCTTCAGTCCAAAATGCGTAACAAAATCCAGCCCCACCTGGAAAATCGGCTGTCCCATCCCTTTCATTTCCCCTTCCGGGTTTTCTATTTCAGTGCCAGCGTGCGGGAAATAACTTCCGGGCACGCTCCTGGAGAAAGCTACTGACACGATCGATGGATCCCTCTCCAGCTCCGTCTTCAGCAGTTCCGATTTTTCGTTGACGGCTGCGTCGTAGTTGTAATCAACAACGAGCATCTGCTCCTTATCGAAGCCGAGATCTTTATTGAGGAGGTGATTCATTTGAAAATAGACGATCATCGTCCCTGCAATCAATGCGATGGAGAGGGTGAATTGAAAGACCACTAACGATCTTCTCAAATTCACTCCCCCTGCGTTCGATCTTGTAATTCCTTTCAGGATCAGTACGGGCTTGAAACCGGAAAGAACCAGCGCGGGATAGGAACCCGCCAATAGTCCGATCGCCAGCATGCTCCCGATGAACAATGAAACCGCCTTCCATGAAAGGAACGGTTGGATGCGAAGCTCCTTTCCGGTGAAACCGCTCATATAAGGCAACGCGACCAGCACAATCAGCATGGCGACGACGGTTGCAAGCAGAACGACGATGAGGGATTCACCCAAAAACTGTGAGATCAGACTTCTGCGATCCGCACCGATAGACTTTCTGATACCAACTTCTTTGCCGCGTTCGATCGACCGGGCGGTGGACAGGTTCATGAAGTTGATTATGGCGATCAGCACGATGAACAAACCGATGACCGAGAATACATACAGGTTAGGTAAACTTCCGGTTTCCCCCGGTTGCCGCTCGGCTTTTGTGCGCAGGTAAACGTCCTTCAAAGGTTCAACGGCGATGAGATATTTGGATTCAGGATATTCTTTATGCCTGGCCAGGAAATCCGGGATCTTTCTCCTGAAAGACGCCTCGTCGAATTGTTTGTTTACGAGAAAGTACGTGTAAAAATCCACGTAGCCCCAAGCGTCGAACACATCAGCCCTGGCTTTTCTGAACGTGCTCATCGAGAGCAGCGCATTGAAACGAAAATGCGAATTCAGCGGGAGGTCGTCCATGACGCCCGTCACCAGGTAATCACCGGCCTCCGACCGCCCCGCGGATTCACTGCCCTTTAAAGATTTGCCAAGCGGATCCTCGTCGCCGAAATATTTGCGCGCCGTGCTTTTAGTAAGCACAATGCTGTAGGGAGCGGCGAGTGCCGTTTTCGGGTTCCCCTCCACCAGTTTCCAGCTGAATACATCAAAGACGGTGGAATCCATAAAGAAGACGCCGTCCTCCTGGTACATTCTGTCTCCGTAGGTGAGCAAAATATCAGATCGTCCCGAGAATTGAACGACCTTTTCGATCTCCGGGAAATCGTTTTTGAGCGCAGGCCCGATCGGCGCGTTGCCCCAGACCCAAAATGGATAGGCGGCCACACCATCCTTCGGATCTCCGGCTGCCTGCCCATGGATCACCCTGTAAATCCGATCTTTCTTTTCATGGTAATTGTCGTACGATAGCTCCTCCTGCACAAACATGAAGATCAACAGACAACAGGCGATACCCAGCCCAAGGCCAAAAATGTTGATGAAAGAATAGGCTTTCTTCTTGACGAGATTTCTCCAGGCGATTTTATAATAGTTTTTGAACATGGCATATTCATTAAAGGTGGGACTTGCTTTCCAGTTCTTCAACAGGATCGGTCGCAGGAGCTTAACCATTTCCCATGTGTAGATTCGCCTCGCCTTTGCCAGCGAAAGCTGTTCTACATTCGTCAGGAAGATCTCTTCCATGTCGCCTTCTATCTCTTCGACGTATGTCTCTTTCAAGAAAAACCTCAGCAGCTTCAAGGGCCACTGCGGCGGATGCGGGCGCGGATCTGTAAATGAGCTCATATCAATTTCATTTCATGGGCGAGTTTCGGAATGGAATCCCATAGCCCGGCTCTTATATCCTTCATCTCGACCAATACTCTTCTGGCGTAGGAGGTTGTCGTGTAAATGCGCTTGCGCTTGCCGCCCCTTTTCGCCGTCGCCTCCCCGAACTCGGAAGTGAGAAAACCCTTCTCTTCCATTCTCTTCAGAGCAGACTGGATAGAACCTACGCTGAGCTTGCCTTTCAACCGCGCTTCAAGCTCTCGTTTGATCTCTACACCATAAGCATCTTGTTGCAGGGCGGCTACGGCAAGCAATACCAGCTCCTCAAATTCTCCTAGCTTTGTTTTCTTCATATTATTCGTAATTGCAGTAAATATAATTGATTATATTATTCTCCATTGCAGTTTTTATATATTTAAAAAAAGCCAGGTTAGTAAAATACTTTACATATCAGTATATAAAATATTGAAGATAAACTTGTTATGGAAACAGATGCTAAAGCGGTTGGCGGCGAATGCGATGGACAGCGTGATGACCTTCAGCGCATAGACCTCCCGGTTTTTCGACATCAGGCGGGCGAACAATCTTGAATGGAGGCCCATGGCGATTCGGCTTTGATAATTCCTGGACTGTTAGCCAACAATCCTGCCAACCTTGAAATCGCCGAATTCCGTGCGACTAAACGCAAAGCCTTTCCATTACCGGACGCCGGTATGCGTTAATGAACGATTTGATGTCTGTCAACGAAAAGGGAGCTTACATCCCTCCCGCCTCAATTGCCACAGGTTTCAATGTCGAATCGATTGGGTACTACACAAAAACCTGCACACTATGATCTGACTACTTGCTTTAGGACTTCGGCTCGAATAATTCCACAAAATTACCGGAAGGATCCATGAGCAAGACCTGCGATCCGCCGGGGCCTGTTACAATATCATTGCGGAACTGCAGACCCTCCCGCTTCAACCGCTCCACTTCTGACTGCAGGTTCTTCACAACGAGCTCGATGCGATTCCATCCTCCTGGTACCGGCAGCGTGCCGTCGGTCATCGGCCTTCCGGCAGAACTCTTTCTTCCACTGAGGAGCAGCCGAAGGTTGCCGCGTGTCACATCGGCAAATGCAGGAGCTGCATTGTTCGTTCCTCGCGTAAAGCCGAGATACTTTGTATAGAATTCCACGGCCTTGTCAACGTCATCCACCATATAGCGGACATTCACCTGGTCTGTTTTCATAATGCAGGCATTTGGAAATTTTGATCTGACTGCGCAAAGATACTTTTTTTTTGCGCCCGCAAATCGCTGCTTCCTACTTCCTTCCAATCCTGAACCCTACGACCAGCTCGGAGTATTTTTCAATGATCTTCCCCGCGTCGCGGTGCGCCTCCAGGTACCACGAATTATCCTCCGGTACATGCCAGTCGGCTTCAAGCCCCGTGTAATAAAGGTCGCTCAATGACTTGCTAAGCCGGTACGAGAGTTGAAGGCGCTTGTATTTCATGCCCAGCTCGATTCTTGTGAAAAGATTATTCTTCTTTCCGTAATCGGTTACATCGGCAGCGTCCTCGTAGCTCGTCACGGTCGGCGGGGCGAGCAGATCCTCGTTCAGGTACACCTCCGTATATCTTTCTTTCAGCGTCGCCCTGATCAGCATGTTGTTGCAGATGCCAATCCCGAGGAATACTTTCCAATCCTCCACCAATGGAAAGGGCTGCCAGTTCAGGCGGAGCGTGACGGGAATTTGAACATTCTGCATCCGGAGATCGGTAATGCGCTGCGTGTATAAGCTTACCGCCGCATAGGCGAAGTTGCTGGAATAATAGAAACCATTGGACAGATAGCTTGCGCCGGTCGCCAGGCTCAGATAGATCATCCGGTGGTTGCGCGTATTTTTGGCCACTTCAATTTCAAATCCTGTAACGGCAAATGCCCCCCCGTTCTGGTATGAGATGCCATCGTAGATGCGCGTTGAGTTCATGCCGGCATAAGGCGTGAGGTTTACCTGCGCGGCGGCTACCTGCCACAGGGCAATCGACAACAACAGGGTAACCGTTCTTTTCATTTGCCTACCATGATAAATGCGCCCCAGTAGTAAGGATCGGAATATTTTTGCCGCAGTGCCATCTGCGCAGTGCGAAAGACTGACTGGTTATCTTTCCCGTCCCAGTTCTTGTAGAACTCGCCCATGAGGAGAGCTGTGGCTTCGTCGTCGACTTTCCAGAGTGACATGAGCAGATTGCTCGCGCCCGCGACGATGATCGCGCGTTGCAGGCCGTACACTCCCTCCCCGTTCCGTATTTCTCCCAATCCCGTATCGCAGGCTGACAGCACCACCAGGCTCGTGTTCTTCAAGTCAAGGTTGGTCGCCTCATAGGCCGTGAGAATACCGTCCTCCGTTCCGGCCTTCGCGCGGCCCCTCACCCCGGCCATCACCAGTCCGCTGCGAATCATCGGGTTGACAACGCTGGCGGCATCTTCCACAAAGAACCCGTGTGTGGCAATGTGAAAGATTGCAGGACCATGGACCGCTTTCGCGTTTTCCTCCGATGCTTCGGCTCCCGTAAACGTCTGTACGTTCATGTTTCGTTCATCCAATGCCCGCTCGATGGCGTTGATCTCCGTTTCAGTGCCCGGCAGGTCTTCGAATTCCTGATCCCTGAAATCGGCGAGCTCATCGGTCAACACATTCCTGGTTCCATAAGTGATCGCCGCGGTTTGATTTTCCGCGCTGACCACCGCTTCCATATCGTAGGCCGGCCGTCCGAACAGAACGGCGGGATGTGTCGTGCCGCTGGCTTGCGCCGGCGGCTTCAACAGATCGGCGGTGTTCGTCAGATACCGGACCTCCGTTTCATCGATCAGGTAGCGGTCGGTTACAGGATTCCTGAGCGTGTTGAGGTTGATCTGGTTGAATACCCCGTCGGGCGAGAGGTATACGTTGGTCACGCCTTTCAATTGAGCTTTCAGGGGCGCCCAGAACTTGTCGTAACTGATGTTATCGTCACTCCGGGATATAATGGAATTGCGATAGTAAGGGAGAAAACGCTTTTCGAGCTCGTTGCCGTCGCGCATCAGGACATATTCCGGCGTTTCGGAATCCGGCTTCACGACCAGGGCGAGGTACACCGTTGAATCGCTGAGGCCGCTGTTCCGCCCGTAATTGTTCCGTATCTTTTTATTCGCGGTATTGATCCGTATGATCTCCACAGCAGCTTCGCCTTTCTTCAGCACGGCTTTGACGCGCGTCCAGTCAGGAGGATCCTGGTTCCCTGCGAAAAGGTTAGACCTCCCGTTGATGTCCTTCTCGAGCGTTTCGATCTTTTTCTCCAGCGAATCGATCCTGCCGGGAGCATTCTCACCAAAGTAAGCCGTCGACAACTGCGATTTGGCTTCTTCCCACTGCCTCAGCTTATTGATCAGGTCGCGATCGTTGCTCTGCATGATGCTGTTCTTGATCTTGTTCGTTTCGTTCAACAAAAGTGCTTTTGTATTCAAGGCGTTGTTATACATCTCTTCAAAAAGAGCGTGGGCGCCAGCCGATGTGTAGTTGCTCAAGGCATAGGCATTGAAGAGATTGAAATCGCTTTTCAGCGTATTGTAGAACTGCTCTTTTTCGTATTCGCTCATGGCGACAAAATTCTGAGCAATGTGCTGCCGGTACGACCTGATCAGGCTGAGGAAGGCTTCATTCGATTTCACGAGGTCGCCCTGATACCAATTCAGCAGAGCCTGAGTTTTCAGAAGTTTAAACTTCACATCCGAAGATCCGATTTTCGATGAATAATATCCGAACGCGCGGTCGAGGTACTCCTGCGCCCGGGGATAATTTCCCTCGAGCAGATAGTAACGGGCTTTTAGCTCCATGATCCTGGCTGTTTCCAGGTTTCTGCCGATCCGGGATCCGAATTTCCCGATCCCGGACGATGCAATGGACAGCCTGTTGATATAGTCCCATGCCTCCTCATTTCTTCCACGCAACAGGCATATCTCTGACAGGTCGCTGAGATAAATCCGCGAGAGGTTGTCGTAATCGTACATGGTGGATGTGGCTCGCTCCAGCAGCTGCTCAGCCTCATGGAACGTCGCGTACGTCTTTTCCTCCTCTCCCTTGAGAAAGTAGAGTGACCCGAAACCGACGAGCGGATGAATGCGATGAACGCTCAGACGCGGAAAGACAGCATTGCGGATTTCCTGGCTTTCGGTGAAGACCGCTTCCGCCTTCCGGAGGTTGCCCGTTTTCAGGTAGAAATAACCCAGCTTTTCGAAACAATCGTACATCGTGCCGGCAAAATTCAGCGTTGACCTGGACGGCCGCGGCCTCTTCGCGCTCACTTCGTCCGTCAGAGACAAGAGCAGGTTTTCCGCCTTCTGATATTCTCCTGTCCGCACATATAGATCGGCAAGGCGAAAAGAAAGAATAAACCGCATTCTCGTGACCAGGTTCCTTTTGCTCTTTGGCAAAGCGCTAAGCATCGACTCGATTTTCGCGATTGCCCTTTCGGGCTCCGATATCGCGTTTGTGCGGCGGGTTTCGCGATAATACCTGGCAACATGAAAGGACCGTTGAGCGTGGCAGTGCAGAAATGCCATCGAGCCCGTTATTGCAATCAGGATAATGCGTAAGCCTTTCATTTTATTCGCGTACCGACTTTCAAACCGATGATGCTGAAATCGGCAAAACCGTTTGACAGGAGATAAGTAGACTGCTGGCTGTTCAGGCCCCAATGTCCGTCGAGTCCGTGCAGTGTCGACTGCCCCCTCGACGGTTCAATGAAATAAAACCCGGCGTAAAACCTGTTCATCAGGGCCAGCATCTGGAATCTGAACGCATAGTAGAAGCGGTTCGAGTACCGGCTGATATCTCCTTCAACGACAACGGGGTCGTTGTTGGAATACTTGTCGTAACTCTCTTTCAGGTGCGCCCTCGCCAGGTAAAGCGGCATCATTCCAAAATCAAAGTAAAAGTAGTTTTTGTTGCCGGCATTCCACCGGGCCATCAACGGTACGCCTATATACGTGGCGGTAAACTTGCTCGCCGAGCTGAACGAATCATCCGTAGCATTATAGCCCGCTGTGACCACCGATATCCCGGTCGTGAAATTAAATGAGCCGATGACCCGGGTCTGATACTCCGCGTCGAACACCGGGTAATTGAATTTCATGAACGCACCTTCCTGGCCCAGGAAGACATT
>DASVOT010000499.1:0-4478 GCA_036383235.1 Chryseosolibacter sp. | reverse complement strand
GTATTCCGGAAACCATGTCCAGCAGTTCCCGCCTTCCACTGCACACTCGTTACCCCAACCCCAATCGGGGCCGGCAAAATATAGGGGCGCCTTGAAATACTTGGATGTGCCGGATGCGTCGAGATCCAGTACCCATACTTTCTCGCTATTCACGCCGCCGGACAGCAACGTCCAAAGAGGGTCCTCGATATACGACGAATTGAAAGAGCTGATGGATACGTCAACCGGCGCTGCCTCCACATATCCGCCAGCACTCTGCACACCGTAAGTAAATTGATATTCGCCCGGGAAAGCCAGCCTCACCGTGTCGACAAGGCGCGTTGACCTTCCCAGCGGATGCTGCCAGAGCGGCGTCATGCCCGGAGTCATGCTCTGAAGGATCACCATATTCGGATCATCGGGATTCTGCGTAACGGAGAATTTGAGATTGGCCGGGTCGATGAGCGCTCCGAGGGAGAACTCATCGGGTTGGCAAGCGGTTGCAAAAAGCACTGCAATTAGCAAGGTCGATATGAGCGATTTGACTGTAAGCGTGTTCATGGTGTGATCGCGTTTAATGTGATTATTCCCATCCCGGATTTTGTTTCAGCACGCCACCGGAAAGGGTGATCTGGCTGTTGGGTATCTGCTGGAAGCCCCTCGTCTTCATCAGGTTTTCAGCCTTGATTGTTTTCGTCGCCGGCGAGCCCCCGTTCATCACTTCTACGTTGGTGGCCACGGCGGTAGCCGCAGTTTGCAGGCCCTGCCGAAGAAGATCCCAATACCGTATACCTTCGAATGCAAACTCGAATCTCCGTTCCTCCATGAGGCTGGCAGGCGTGAGGGCTTTGGCTGTCAATCCCGCGCGCGCGCGGACCTCGTCAAAATAATCCTGCGCGTTCGCGCTGCCGAGCTCCGCAGCCATCAGTAAAACATCGGCATAGCGCATCACCACATAATCCTGATATTGACTGATCTGAAAACTTACTCCGCCGTTCGCCTCCGAAACGTCTTGTCCGTCAGGGTTGGCAATGTTCGTATATTTCTTGTTCGAGTAGCCGGTGTATTCGCGCTGGTCCTTCACGTCGAAGGCAAGGCCCTCCTCCTGGATCGCAATGACCGATGCATCGCGGCGCGCATCGCCCGGCTCAAAGGCATCGTACAGTCCTTTGCTCACGGTTGCGCCACCCCATCCTTTGCCGTAGGGCGGGAATGACTGGACGCGGAGACTGATCATCACCAGCCAATGATTGCCGTCGGCGTTTCCATTCCAGTTCGAAGTGATGTTGTGCTTGATGGCGAAGACGGTCTCCACATTGTCTTTGCCCGCGTAAGTTGTTTGCAGGGCTGTACCGTCGTCGCTGACGCTGGTAGAGGCTGCGGGCCAAAGGTTCTTGAATTCGGCCACCAGCCCATAGTGCCCGCTTTGGATGACCTCCTCCAGTCCATTCAAGGCATCGGCCTTCGTTACCTTGCCCGCAAGGTCAGCTTTCTGATAATATCCGGTATAAAAGAGAAACACGCGGGCGATCAATGATTTTGCGACCCATTTGTTTACTCTCCCGGGCGTCACTTCTTCAGACGCGTTGGCGGCGGCAAACATCAGATCCTCCGTGATGAGGTCGTAGACGGCGTCTGGCTCTGACTGCGGAACATTCTCGATCGTCGGTTCGGTGATCAGCGGTACCTTCTCGAACAAACGAACAAGGTCGAAGTAAAAATACGCGCGAAGAAACCTCGCCTCCGCTTCTATGCTGTTCCTCAAAGAAACGTTATCACCCCAGGCGATATCGTCGAGCTTGCTCAGCAACATGTTGACGCGGAAAATTCCCTGGTAGTAAGCGCTCCAGTTGCCGTCGAACAGATTCACGTCGCCGGGGGAACGCGTGGGGTCGAACTCATCGATCACCTGCTGGCCATATCCGTCCGAATATCCCATTGCCCCGAAGCAATTGTCGGAAAGCCATTCGGACGTTACCGGGAAGGCGTTCCAAACACTGTTAAGTCGCTGCAGCCCGTCGTAACATCCAACGAGCGCAAGCTGCGCATCGTCAGCTGTCTTATAGAAGTTCGCCTCGGTAACCTGTGTGAGCGGTTGGCTATCTAAGAAATCCTCCGAACAACCGGAAGAGATGACGGCGATAGCGGCTACTGTGTATGTTATCAATTTTTTCATATAGAATCGGTTTTAAAATTTGAAGTTCAATCCCGCCATCGCAGTTCTGGCGCGTGGATAATAACCGAGGTCGGTCCCGGAAGAGCCGGACTGGAGACCGAAGCCCACCTCGGGATCCATGCCGTTATATTTCGTGAAAGTGAAAGCGTTCAGAACCGACACAAAAACGCGCGCCTGCTTAAAGACCTTTGGATTGAGGACTTTACCAAGATCATATCCGAGCGTGATATTGTCGATCCTCAGAAAATCGCCGTCTTTAATAAATATATCGGAAGGGAGGTAGTTGATATTGGTTTCCGTAACCCTGGGAATTGTGTTGGAAGTACCTTCGCCATGCCATCTTCCGAGAATCTCCGTAGTATAATTTCCGATCGCGCGTGCGTAGTTTCGATACGACTGGGCAATGCTGTTGCCCATTACACCATGTGCGGAGATATTCAGATCGAAGCCTTTGTATCCGGCATTCACGGAAAATCCGAAGATGTATTCCGGATTGGGATCCCCGATCATCACCTTGTCGGCTTCGTTTATCACCCCGTTGTCGTCCTGATCCACGTAGCGCAGATCTCCCGGCTTTGCATTGGGTTGAATGAGCGTACCCTCCGGATTGGTGTACGCTGCCACTTCCGCTTCATTCTGAAAAATTCCGTTCGTCTTCCAGCCCCAGAAGTATCCGATCGGGAAGCCTGTCTGCGCCCTGCGATAAAAGGCAGGTGCGTTATTGTAAAGGCCGTTGCCATCTCCGCCGATGAATCCATCGGGGGTCGGCACGTCCGTGACCTCGTTCCGGTTTCTCGACCCCACCATGCTGATCGCGTATTTAAGACCATTGACCTCGTCTTTCCAGCGCAGTGACAATTCAACGCCGGTGTTTTTCACATTGCCGCCGTTGATAAAGGGGGCTTCGGCGCCGGCCGTGGCGAGGACGGGCGCCTGGATCAACCAATCTTTCGTCGTCTTGTTGTAGACCTCCAACTCCATTCCCAGGCGCGTGTCGAGGAAGCTGGCATCAAACCCTAAATTCTTCTGCTCCGAAGTTTCCCATTTTATGGCGGGGTTCGGTAAACGGCTGGGATATGCGCCGACAGAGTTGCCGGAAGCATCGAAGTCCGCGGAACCGAAATAATACGTGCCATTGCTCATGCTGATGGGCGCGAGGTATTGAAAGGCGGGAATGCTTTGATTTCCCACCTGACCAAAGCTTCCGCGGATCTTCAGGAAATCCACCGCGTTCTGTGCGGTAAAGAACGGTTCATTGCTGAGCACCCATCCTGCGGAGACCGAAGGAAAATAGCCCCACCGATGACTCTTTTCGAAGCGCGACGATCCATCGGCGCGATAAGAGGCGTTTATGAGGTATTTCTCTTTATAGTTATAGCTGATCCTGCCGAAGTACGATTGCAGCTTCGATTCATCGTAAGGTCCTCCGCCGTAGGAAAGGCGCGCCAGGTCGGTATTGGTTGTGCCGGCGATCCACGCGTAATTCAGACTGGGACGAATGAGATCGGCGTTGGAGATGTTCATCCACGTGCCCGTGCTTGAATAGGCGAACGTTCCGGCCATGAGCGTGAAGGCATGATCGCCGATCGCGCGGTCGTACGTCAGCACATTGTCCCATTGCCAGGCAAGTCCTTTGCTGAGACTTTGGCTGGCCTGGTCATGAGTGCGCACCGCGTAGATCGAAAGCTCATAAATGGGCGAGTACGAACGGCCCTCGCCAGCAGTGAAGTCAGCACCAAAAGTTGACCTGAACGTCAGATGCTTTACCGGCTCGATCACGGCATAGGCATTGCCGAACAGTTTCTGTCCGTTGTTTCGGTTCTGGTTGTTCAGCATCATCTGTGCATACGGGTTCGCTTCATCCGGACTCCACGGTACCCATACTGCGCCTTTGTACACCGCCCCTGCTCCCGGCGCGTTGTTAAGGTATTCGCCGTTGTCGTCATACATCGGCAGGAACGGGCTCACTTCAAAGGCGCCGCGAAGGCTGTTGCTGTATTGGTTACCCGTTGCCACTCCTCTTGAGCCCGTATAAGCGAACGTGAGGTTTTCACCCAGTGTGATCTTCTCGTTCAGCAGTTTGTGCTCGCTGTTCAACCGGAAATTGTAACGATCATAATGAGAGACGTCGGGCCCGCCTACAATTCCATCCTGGCTGGTATAGGCGAGCGCGACAGAATATACGGAAACGTCCGAGCCACCGCTGACCCCGAGATTGTAGCTCTGGGTAACGGCGTTCTTATAGGTCATCTGATCGATCCAATCCGTTCCCTCGCCCATAGCATTGATCTCTTCCGCCGTAAAGTAGGGAAGCTTGCCGCTG
>DASVOT010000498.1:0-8353 GCA_036383235.1 Chryseosolibacter sp. | reverse complement strand
GTCGCTGTTCTGGCATCATGCGGGGGTAGTAACCGTCAGGCGTCAGAACAACCGCCGGACGACGTTCACAGCGATTCCGTGTCGTTTAAAAAGCACACGCTTACCCGGGATTTTGTTTCGGAAGGAGTCGCGGCAGGCGATGTGAACCACGACGGAAAGATCGACGTAATGGCAGGCGCTTACTGGTTTGAAGCGCCCGACTGGAAAAAGCATGAGGTTTATCCCGGAAAAGCGTACGATGGTGCAAAAGAATATTGCGATTCGTTCCTCAACTATGGAATGGACGTGAATAACGATGGCTGGATCGATCTGATCATCATCGATTTTCCCGGCAAAGTCGCGCACTGGTATGAGAATCCCAAGAACGCGGAAGGCGCGTGGAAGCAACACCTCGTCCACGAGACTGTGGAAGTGGGCAACGAATCGCCAAACTTTGTCGATGTAGATGGCGACGGACGTACCGATATTCTCTGCGCCGATTCAAAGGAAAAGCAAATGGTGTGGCTACGCGCACCGGAGTCGCCAAATGAAACATTGTGGCAGCGATTTACCATCAGCGCGAAAAACGTTCCGGGTACTGACCGTTTCTCTCACGGACTGGGCTATGGGGACGTCAACAAAGACGGAAGAAGAGACGTGGTCATCAAACAGGGATGGTGGGAAGGACCAGCCGACCCCGCTCAACCGAACTGGACTTTCCACGCGGCGAACCTGGGAGAAGATTGCTCGCATATGCATGTGCTGGATGTTAACGGAGATGGATCGAATGACGTGATCAGCTGTTCGGCTCACCAGTACGGCGTGTGGTGGCATGAGCAATCGAAAGATGAATCCGGTAATGTGACATGGAAGGAACACGAGATCAGCAAAGCGTTCTCCCAATCGCATTCCTCATCGCTCACAGATGTGAATGACGATGGAAGCCCTGACCTCATTGTCGGAAAAAGATTTTTTGCGCATAATGATACCGACCATGACCCGGGAGCTCACGAGCCGGCCGTGCTGTACTGGTTTGAATACAAGCCTGGCGCCGCGCCATTCTTTGTGCCTCATCAAATTGATAGCGATTCAGGATCGGGACTGAATATCGTTGCGCAGGATATCACCGGTGATGACGCCATCGATATTGCCGTCTCCAATAAAAAGGGAGTATTTGTTTTCGAGCGTCAGACAGCCGGAAGGTAAGGCGACTTGTGGTTTTTGGGCTGTTAGCTTTTAGCCGGCAAATGGCTAAAAGCCTGGCGCCGGATAACGACTTTTGTCAAAATAATGCTATTTTCCGCCCTCATTTAAAACTTAATCTATGGAAAGGAGAGACTTCATACAAAAATCCATTTTGACCACTGCCGCGGTTGCTGGCGCGGGCTTCACCGCAAGCGCGAAGAATGCCGCGCGCGACAACGAGATCTATGAGCTTCGCGTCTATCACATGCGCCGCAATATGGCTCCGCTGGACAACTATTTATCGAAAGCCCTTATCCCGGCGCTAAACAAGGCCGGTGTGAAGAATGTAGGGGTGTTCAGCGAATTGTCAAAATCCGAGCCCGCGCAGATCTATATGCTTATCCCGTACAAATCTTTCGAAGATTACGGCAAGATCATCGTCGACCTCAAAAAGGATCGGGATTTTATCGACGCCAGCAGCGAGTACACGAAGATTCCGCAGGATCAGGCAGTGTTTGAGCGCTATGATTCCTCCCTGCTGCTCGCGTTCGATGGACATCCGAAGCTGAGTGTCCCGAACAAGAGCCGGAAACTTTTCGAGCTGCGCACTTATGAAGGATACAGCGAGGATGCGGTGGCCAGGAAAGTGAAAATGTTCAACTCTGGCGAGATTGATATTTTCAGGGACGTGAAGCTGAACGCCGTATTTTATAGCGAGAACATCAGCGGGAAAGATCTGCCTTGCCTTACCTATATGGCTGCCTACGACAGCATGGAAGAACGGGAGACCGTGTGGAAAGCTTTCAGCGCTCATCCGGAGTGGCAGAAGATGTCGAAGATGCCCGAGTACGCCAACACGGTGAACAAGATCCACAAGACCTTTCTCGAACCGGTTTCCTATTCGCAGATCTGACCGGCGACTGCCGCAGCTGTTGGCTGATCCTTTCGTATGAAAAAAGAACACCTTCACGTGCAGGGGCCGGCCTTTTCCCGGATTGTAGCGGGGGCCTGGCGCTGGAATGCCGCATCGGGCGCGGATATCGACACGCTCGTCCGTACCGCGCTCGATGCGGGCATCACGTCGTTCGACCACGCTGACATTTACGGAGACTACGGGAATCAGGAGACCTTCGGCGCCGTGCTCAGACGCGATCCGTCTCTCCGGAAGAAAATTCAGCTCATCAGCAAGTGCGGCATCATGCTGATGTCGGCGAAACATCCGGATACCAGGATAAAACACTACGATACGTCGAAAGATCACATCCTGCGATCGGTGGACCATACACTGAAACAGCTGGGAACCGATTACCTGGATCTGCTTCTTATTCACCGTCCCGATCCGCTCATGGATCCTGAAGAAGTTTCCGAGACCTTCGGCCTGCTGAAGCAAAACGGCAAGGCGTTGTACTTTGGTGTTTCGAATTTCACGCCCGCCCAGTTTGAAATGCTTCAAAAATATTTACCATTCCCGCTGGTGACTAATCAGATCGAACTGTCGCTCAACCGGCTGCAGCCCTTGTACGACGGAACGCTGGATGTGCTTCTAAAATATGAGACGGCCGCCATGGTGTATTCACCTCTTGGCGAAGGCAGGCTCCTTTCGGGTAATGCTTCCCGCGAATTATGGGCCCGGAAAGAGAAATATAACGCAACTGAAACGCAGCTGGCGCTGGCCTGGCTTCTGCGTCATCCCGCAAATCTATTCCCCGTTATTGGCACAACTAAACCCGAACGCATCCTTGAAAGCACGAAAGCCGTGGATATCAGGCTCGACCGGCAGGACTGGTTCGAGATGCTGAAAGTCGCCTCGGGAACCGACGTTCCGTGAAGTGGTTAACGACAGGCTGTAAGAGGCAAGTTGGTGCGAATTTCATTAGCTTTATACTATGAAACCGTTGATAGAAACTCCGCCGAGGACCATGATGGAGGTTTATAAATCGCTCCCTGAGGGTACATTGGCGATATGTCTCCCTCTCTGGCATTCAATCACCAGGACGTTCTCATCGAGATTGCATCACAACTTCGGACCAAACTCCGGCAGTCGGGTGCGAAAATAGCCGTCGCCCCTTTTGATGTTTATTTGGACGAGACAATGAATGCGGTCCAACCAGACATTGTTGTTATTTTGAAGACCAATC
The DNA here is from genome assembly GCA_036383235.1 of Chryseosolibacter sp. Taxonomy (GTDB): domain Bacteria; phylum Bacteroidota; class Bacteroidia; order Cytophagales; family Cyclobacteriaceae; genus Chryseosolibacter. Next base: position 5,051 of record DASVOT010000498.1, on the reverse strand, counting down.
CAGGCATCCTCCATCTTCATGGTCATTTTCATGGCGTCCCCGACCTCCTTGTGGAAATACTTTCTCCCGGCAACAGGGACCACCACCTTGTGCGGAAGAAGGAATTGTACCTTTGGCGTGAAGGAATACTGGATTGTTGATCCTGAATCCAAAAAGGTAACTGTGTTCGAGTGGATGGCCGAAAGGTATGTCGCCGCTGGTGAACAGGTGGGCGTCGTGAAGTCAAAGCTATTTCCGGAATCTGTTTCTTTCTAGTTACTGAAGCCATTATTTGCTGAATATATCATGCGCAGGGCCGCAGGTCCGGATTCCTTGGGAAACCCCATCCCGACAACAATTTGCCATTTTCTTGAAACGATATGGATATAATCTTTGTATTCTCCATATTTACCCGCCATGGCGAAATCAGCTGCAGAACGAAGAACAGACCCCTCCGGGTACGAACAGATCGAAGTTATTGGCGCCCGCGAGCATAACCTCAAAAACATCAACGTTACTTTTCCCCGGAACAAGCTCATCGTCATCACAGGTATCAGCGGCAGTGGAAAATCATCTCTTGCCTTTGATACGATCTATGCGGAAGGACAGCGGCGGTATATGGAGAGTTTTTCCGCCTACGCACGAAGCTTCCTGGGCAACCTGGAACGACCCGATGTGGACAAGATCAACGGATTGAGTCCCGTTATTTCCATCGAGCAAAAGACGACATCGCGGAATCCGAGATCAACGGTTGGTACGGTCACGGAGATATATGACTTCATGCGCTTGTTATACGCCCGCGCCGGGGAAGCGTTTTCATACCTTACGGGTGACAGGATGATCCGCCAGTCTGAAGACCAGATCCTGGACACCATTCTCAATAAGTTCAAGGGCAAAAAACTTGTGCTGCTCGCGCCGGTGATCAAAGGGCGCAAAGGCCATTACCGCGAACTGTTTCAGCAAATCCGTAAGTCAGGCTATACGAAAGTGAGAGTGGACGGCGAAATACTGGACATCACCTCGAAGATGCAGGTTGATCGCTACAAGATCCACGACATTGAAATCGTGATGGACCGGATTGTCGCAGACGGCAAAGACCGCGCGCGGATCGGCCAGTCGATCAACAAATCCCTGAAAGAAGGGAAGGGCGTTTTGATGGCGATCGACGACAGCGGCAAAGTTCATCACTTCTCCAAGTTCCTGATGGATCCGAAGACGGGTCTGTCTTATGACGAGCCGGCGCCAAACTCATTTTCTTTCAATTCGCCTTACGGTGCATGCCCCGGCTGCAACGGGCTGGGACAGATCGAAGAGATCACCGAAGACTCCGTCATTCCCGATAAAAACTTAAGCGTCAGCCGGGGTGGCATATTGCCGCTCGGCGAGTACCGCGATATCTGGATCTTCAAGAAAGTTGAAGCCATCCTCAAGCGTTACAAGCTTACACTGAGCACGCCGATAAAAAATATTCCGAAAGAAGTTTTGAATGTCTTGCTTTACGGCGATGAGCAGCCGGTGGGTGTTCCATCCGTAAAATATCCGGGGACGGAATGGAATACCAAATTCGAAGGGATCGTCAATTTCCTGGAGAAGCAGCGGGACGAAGGATCCGAGGCCATGAGAAAGTGGGTGGAGGATTTTACCGTCACGCGAACCTGTCCCGAGTGCGGGGGGGCGCGGCTGAAGAAAGAGTCATTGCATTTTAAGCTCGACGGAAAAAATATTGCAGAGCTTTCGATCATGGGCATCGACGAGCTGAAGGGATGGTTCGCGGGGCTGGAAGATCGACTCGATGCCCGGCAGCGCATCATCGCTACTGAGGTATTGAAGGAAATCCGGAAGCGGATCGGCTTCCTGCTCGACGTCGGACTCGATTACCTCCACCTTCACCGTCCTATCCGGACGTTGAGTGGCGGTGAATCGCAACGCATCCGGCTGGCTACGCAAATAGGCACTCAGTTGGTCGGCGTGCTGTATATCCTGGATGAACCAAGCATCGGTCTGCATGCGCGCGACAATGTGAAACTGATCAAGGCCCTCAAAGACCTGCGAGACCTGGGCAATTCCGTCATTGTGGTGGAGCACGATAAAGAAATGATGCTCGAGTCGGATTACATCCTCGATATCGGGCCGGGCGCCGGAAGGCACGGGGGACATGTGATCGCCGAGGGCACGCCGGAGGAATTCCTGCGCTCCGACAGCAAGACGGCATCGTACCTGAACGGAAAGGTCTCCATCGGATACGCCCGCGAGCGAAGAAAAGGAAACGGCGCGTACCTTTCCCTCTATGGAGCCTCGGGCAACAACCTTAAGAATGTGGACCTTACCATCCAGTTGGGAACGCTGACGTGTATCACCGGGGTGTCAGGGAGCGGAAAGTCCACGATGATTCACGAGACTTTATTTCCCTTGCTGAACCAGCGCTTCTATCATTCCAGAACGGAACCGCTGGCGTTTAAAAAAATCGAAGGACTGGAGCATCTTGACAAGGTTATCGAGGTGGATCAGTCCCCGATCGGAAGAACCCCGCGTTCCAATCCCGCGACCTACACGGGCGTATTTACGGAGATCAGGGATCTGTTTTCACAGTTGCCGGAAGCAAAGATCCGCGGATATAAAACGGGCCGGTTCTCTTTTAATGTCAAGGGTGGCCGATGTGAGACGTGCGAAGGCGCGGGGCTGCGTCTGATCGAGATGGAATTCCTACCGGATATTTACATTCCCTGTGAAGCCTGCAAAGGAAAGCGCTATAACCGGGAGACGCTCGAAGTGCGCTTCAAGGGAAAATCGATTTCCGACGTCCTGGATATGACAGTAGAAGAAGCGGTTACTTTCTTTGAAAACCAGCCGCGCATTCTCAGAAAAATAAAGACCCTCGACGAGGTGGGATTGGGCTACATCTCGCTCGGGCAGCACGCCACAACACTTTCCGGCGGGGAGGCTCAGCGCGTGAAGCTCGCAACGGAGCTTTCCAAACGCGATACGGGCAAGACATTTTATATTCTTGATGAACCGACGACGGGCCTTCACTTCCAGGACATCTCGCATCTGCTGGACGTGCTGCAGAAGCTTGTTGATAAAGGAAACACCGTGCTCGTGATCGAGCACAATATGGATGTGATAAAAACGGCTGATTATATCGTGGACCTCGGGCCCGAGGGCGGGGCCAAAGGCGGACGGATCGTTGCACAAGGTACCCCGGAACAGGTTTCCAATAGTCCGGCAAGCTATACAGGAAAGTTCCTGAAGACCGAATTAAGGCAGAACCGGCCATGAAAACCCACAGCCGCCAGTACCTTTTCGGATTGATCTTCCTGGTCGTGGGGATTTATCAGTTGTTCAAGGGCGACCTGGCCGAATTCAGCCTCTATGCGTTTGCCGCGGCCGCGTTTACCGTGAATGCCCTGACATTGGAACCGGGACTTGCCAGATATAAAAAACCGCTCGTAATTGCTTCCTGGATTTTAATCGCCGTTACCGGGATTTTATTTTTGTACCTGCTTCAGTTTAAATACCTGCGCTCATAAACCTGTGATCCTTTTAAGGGCAAGAACGTGAACAAGCGAAAACTTTACTGGACGATGCAGATAGGCGGATGGCTGCTTTATGCTCTTGTGCAGATCGTCTCCAGCATCATCGCTTCAGGTGAAACCAGCTCAGACCGGATCGTCTTTCTCTTTTTCGAGTCATTGCTCTGCCTGTTGGTGACGCATGTGGCGAGGATCTTGCTTAATCCGAGCAAGTGGCTGAACATAGGAGTGCCGCGGCTCGTCTCCCGGGTGCTGACGATGGCGCTCGTGCTTGGATTCATCCTCTATTTCCTCCGCATGCCCATCAGCTTCATGCTGGGAATCTACGATGAAGAGGTGGTATTCGATCCCGACCGGATATGGGGCTTGTCTTCCGTTTACGCCGTAATATTTTTTCTGTGGTACGTTTTGTATTTCACCTTTCATTATTTTGACCAGTATAACAAGAGCCTGAAATACGAAGCCTCCATGGTTCAGATCGAATTGAATAACCTGAAATCGCAGCTGAATCCGCATTTCATTTTTAACGCGTTGAACAGTATTCGGGCGCTGGTGGATGAAAATCCGCTCAAGTCGAAACAAGCCATCAATCAGCTGTCGAACATCCTGAGAAATTCCCTTGCCACTGACAAGAAGGGGCTGACAAAATTCGACGATGAGCTGAAGATCGTAAAGGACTATCTCGGCCTGGAGAATATTCGGTTTGAAGAAAGGCTGAAGGCCGAGTTTGACATCGACCCTGATTCGCACAGATTTTATGTTCCCCCGCTAATGATCCAGACGCTGGTAGAGAATGGCATCAAACACGGGATCTCCCGGCTCACGGAAGGCGGGGTCATACAGATGAAGACGATCGTGGAGAACGATCGGTTAAAAATACGCATTCGCAACAGTGGGCGTTTGCTGAATGGAGAGCGATCGGAAAAGGGCGGCCTGGGGCTGAAGAATACCGTTCAGCGGTTAAAATTAATTTACGGGGATGAGGCATCCTTTCGCATTGTGAACGAAAAAGATAATTTTGTCCTTACAGAAATAATAATACCACAAAAACAACGATATGAGAGCACTAATCGTGGATGATGAGCGCCTGGCGCGCAAGGAATTAATGAATCTGCTGGAAGACCACCCAATGATAGAGGTAGTTGGCGAAGCGGTCAACGCCGAAGAAGCCTACCAGATGGTGAATGAGCTCAATCCGGACCTCCTGTTCCTCGACATTCAGATGCCCGGGAAAACGGGTTTTCAACTGCTGGAAATGCTGGATTCCGTTCCCCTGGTGGTCTTTACCACCGCTTATGATGAGTTTGCCCTGAAGGCCTTTGAGGTGAACGCGCTCGATTATCTGCTCAAGCCCATCCAGCCGGAGCGGCTGGCCGAAACGGTCCAGAAGCTTTCGGAAAAGGAACGGGCAAAGAACGCAGCCGAACGCGGCCCCGAGAAAAAGCTCGGCCTGAACGATCAGGTTTTTGTGAAAGACGGCGACCGTTGCTGGTTCGTGAGCCTGAATAACGTGCGTTTGTTTGAGTCGGACGGAAATTATAT
>DASVOT010000497.1:0-5650 GCA_036383235.1 Chryseosolibacter sp. | reverse complement strand
CACTACCAGAGGGAACTGGGTGAGTTCGGTGGGCGGGCAAATAAATTCATGTTTGAAAAACATATCGCCCCCTCCGACGTGGTGCTGGATTTCGGCTGCGGCGGCGGATTTCTTCTGAAAAACCTCAACTGCCGCGAAAAGATCGGAATCGAGATCAATCCCGTCGCCCGCGAATACTGCAACAAAGTCAACGCGATAACCTGTTATGAGTCGCTGGAATTTGTTCCCGACGAATCCGTCGACGCCGTCATTTCCAGCCATTGCCTGGAGCACACGCCCAACCCTTTCGAGATCGTTTCATGGCTGGCCGGCAAGCTGAAACCCGGCGGCACCATCATCATTGTGGTCCCCCTCGACAGCTACCGGTACAGTTGGGAGCCTGACGACATCAACAACCATCTCTACAGCTTCAGCCCCATGAACCTGGGAAACATCCTCCAGGCCGCAGGGTTTGTCAACATTATTGCTGAACCGGTCCTGCATAAGTGGGTGCCTGGCTTTCAAACCATCGACAGGATCTTCGGAATGAAAACATTTCACGTGCTGAGCCGGCTCTATGGAAGGTTCATCAATAAACGTTATGTCCAGGTCAGGGGATGCGGAACAAAACCCGCGTGAAGCCTGCGCCTTCAGGCAGACAGCGTATTCCAGATCACACCGTACACATCCGTGGCTTTTAATTCCTGTTGCTCTGACCGGTCCGCAATCAAAACCGGGTGAAACTCCCGAGCCGCTCCGGTCCTTCCATGAGATCCTTTCACCAGCGTGGCGTCCAGCGGAATGACATCCATCACGTAACGAAGGCCCGCTTTCTTTCTTAGTAACTTGTATGCCGCTCTCACCTTTGAGGTCATGAACATTTCCACGGGATCGTAGCCAGGTTTCTTGTGGATGTCGACTACGCGGGCATAGTCCGGAGCCCTGGCGTCGTCCAGCCAGAAATAATAAGTGAACCAGCTTCGCGCATCCGCCATCACGACCAGATCGCCTGACCGTTCATGATCGATTCCATATCGCCGCTGTTCGGCGCGGTCCAGGATCAGCTCGACGCCGGATACTTTACCGAGAATGGTCCTGACCTTCGCCATCGCCGACGGGTCGTTTACATAAACGTGGGCAACCTGATGATCGGCAACCGCGAAAGCCCGCGAAGCGCCCGCGTCGAGCAACTCCAATCCCCGCTCCACACGAACCTGCAACAGTCCTTCCGCGCGAAGCACCCTGTTCAATGATACCGGGTTGCTCACGCCGGTGATGCCATATTCGGACAACAGGATGATACGCGCCTTGCTTTTTGAATAGTGATCGACGAGATCACCGACTACTTTATCTATTTCCGCCAGGTCTTTCTTTATCCTGGAAAAATCCTGCCCGAATTTTTGCAGGCAATAGTCCAGGTGGGGCAGGTAGATCAGGGTTAACGTGGGATCATACTTTTTGTCTGTGTACACGGACGCATCCGCGATCCATTGCGTGGACTTGATGTTCGCTCCCGGTCCCCAGAACTGGAAGAGCGGGAACTGCCCGAGCTCACGCTGAAGCTCATCGCGCAGCTCGGGGGGAGACGAATAACAGTCCGGCAGCTTGCGCCCGTCAGCGAGATAGTTGGGACGGGGTGTCACCGCATAGTCGGCAGCCGAATACATATTGTACCACCAGAACATGTTAGAGAACGTGAAATGGGGGTCCTGCGCCTTCGCCCGCTCCCAGATCTTTTCGGACAACACAAGCTTATTCGATTGTTTCCAGAATTTCACTTCACAGTCTATGCGATCATACCATCCGTTGCCGACAATACCATGCGCGGATGGCAACTTGCCTGTGACATAGGTAGACTGCACTGACGTGGTCACGGCCGGCAACATCGGCTCAACAGTCGATACGGTTCTTGACTCGCAGTATTTTCTGAGAAAGGGAGTATGTTCGCCGATGAGAGATGACGAAAGACCCACGATGTCGATCACGACGGTTTTGTTCATCCGGAAATTTTTTTTTACGACGAAGCGCGCCTAATGAGTTCCTGACATCGCCCGGTTCCAATTGATCACTTCCTTACCAGCAGGTCGAGCACCCACTGAAGCTCTCTTGCAATGGACTCTTTCAAAGGCAGCCTTAATTTTTGAGGCAACACCTCCCAGGTGTAAGTCTCCACTTCCAAAAACGGGGACAGCGATTTCTGTTTATGGATCGACAGCACCTCGGCGATATCGGATTGGGTCGATTGAAGCGCGCCGTAATCGGCAGCAAACAGCGGAACGTGAAAATGTGAACGCCATTCCCGCGTCAGGGCATTGCCGGCATCCGCAAGCGCTTCGGGAAGATCCGGATACCGAACGAGGGTGTCATCTTCCTGCCGCGCCACCACCTGGTGAAGGTACGTGGATTCGTTGAATTGCCTGAAGGCATCGATCACTTTTCCGCGGTCTACCGGGTTCGGAGCGATATCCCCTTTCAGCGCGGCGCTGATCTGGATTCGTCCCACCCTGATACCTTGTATGTCCAGCTCGCGGAACATGGCGGCATGGTTCTCGTATCCCACGGCGAAATGGCAGATGTCATAACACAGCTGCACGTGGTCTTTGATGGCCTGCGTCGACATTTTCTCATCGAGGCCGAGGTGCTTCTTAAGATACCGCACGCCCTGCGGGATCAGGTGGTAACGGTACCATGAAAGAAATTCCAGGCCGTTGCCCAGAAGGCCGTCGGGCTCCGGCTCCACATCCAGGTGCAACAGCTGGCCGGTAGCCTGGCGGATGCGAACGAGATCCTGTACGACCTTCAGCACATTCTCCGTCGCGATCTCCATGACCTGTGATGCCTCTTCCTTGTCCGTGCCGTGCCAGTACTTGTAGGACAGCGGGGACGTTGATACGCCTCCCTCCATGCCCTTCGGAAGAATCGCAGAGAGGATATTAAACAGCTGAATGGTATAGAGTACGCGGTCCTGCGTGGCCCAGTCCGGAGCGTGTACCTGGTCCTTCACTTTCGTGTGATGGAACCCTCCGTACGGGAACCCGTTGATGACGAAAACATAACACCCGGATGCCTGCAGCCAGTTCCTGAATTCGTCCAGCACTTCCTTTTTCCCCAGCTCCAGGCTCGCCAGATGAGATAACCGAAGGCCGATGCCAAAAGGACGATCGGGGGACAACCTTCCTTTTACAGCAGGCACATTTTCCTTCAACGCGGCAAAGTGATCGGGCCAGCTTTCACCCGCGTGGATGTTGGTGCAGTAAGTGAGCTGTCCAAAAGAAGTTTGCATAGCGGTCTTTTAAGCTTTTACAAGGCTGTGCTTCCTGATCCATTCGCTCGCCTCCTTTACCAGCGCGGGCTCCACCTCGTGAACCTCCTCTCCCTCGCCGATCCCCCTCAGCAACATGATGGTGAGCCTGCCGCCCAGGTGCTCGCGAAACTCGTTGAGGCCGAGCAACAGGGGACTCTTCTCATCGGTCACTTCCAGTAAACGATCCGTAAGAGGGAAACCCAGGGCCTTCAACAGCCGCAGCACACGCATCATCGGCTCCTCCTTCAACCTGCCCGAGAGGAAAGAATATACAGTGTCGAGAGCAATGCCAATGGCCACCGCTTCTCCGTGACGGATGGTAAAATCGCTCAACTGCTCCAACTTATGCGCGCTCCAGTGGCCAAAATCCAGCGGCCGTGACGAACCAGTTTCAAAAGGATCGGCGCCGGCGATGTGCTGAAGATGCAGTTCCGCGCACCTCCTGATTTGATACTGCATGGTCGTCATATCCCGATCGACCATTCTTTTCGCATTGGCTTCCAGCCAGGTGAAAAATGCGGCGTCCTTGATCAGCGCAACCTTCACCGCTTCCGAAATTCCGGAACGCCACTCTGCATCGCTCAGTGTTGTTAAAAAATGACTGTCGTTGAAAACGGCAACAGGCGGAGTAAAAGTGCCGAGAAAATTCTTCTTGTTGAAATAGTTGATGCCGTTCTTCACCCCGACGCCGGAATCGTTCTGCGACAATACCGTAGTGGGGACGCGGATGTGCCGCAAGCCCCTGTGCGCGACCGCCGCCGCATAGCCCGCCACATCCAGGACAGATCCGCCGCCAATCGCTACCAGGAAAGAATGGCGATCGATTCCATGTTCGTTTACAGCCTCCAGAATCTTTTCCAAATGTTCCGCGCTGTTCTTGGTGGCTTCTCCACCAGGCACAATGACCATTTCCTCAATGACCCGGATCCCCTTCTCATCCTTGAAGTAATTCTTTATCTGCTGAACAAGCCCATCATGATGCTGGAGAAAGCCGTTGTCCAGGACAAACAGGATCTTGCGGACAACGCCAGGCTCCTTGCCTTCCCTGATGAAAGACCGGAAAGCGTCATTACTCCCGTCAAATAAGTGTGCTGTGAAAAATACCTTGTATTCGAACCGGATACTGAAGACCTGCCGTATGAAATCCATTTTTATATGCTCAACGCAATTACTCCAAAATTATTCAGAATCAACAGCCGGCAAGCATGGTGACTGAGTTATTTTATAACCGGATCAGGTCACTGCGAAGATCTTCGCCAGCATCAGCGAGAGGGGAAGCAACAAAACAATGATGAGAGCAACGTTAAGGGCGCCAAACGCTGCCGCCCAGCCCGCGTTCATTAAAATAAGGGCCAGTACACCCGCCTTGACCGCTTTGCCGATCATCGGCCCTTCCGGTTTCAGCCACGCGTTCCGCAGCGGTAAAAACACCATGATTGCCCAAAAAAGTATGAATACGATGGCAAAAGGCCCGTTTCCCTGAAGAAGAGAAACATAAAGCACCCCCGCCATAGCAACTCCATACAGTACCATCGCGCCCACCATGACAGGCCTTCTGCCACCGTATACCTCCCCCTGACTGATCATCGTGATTGCCGCAATGTAGATGACCGGAATGATCCCAAGGAAAGAATACACTTCTGCCTGTGAAGGAATGATGCTTAACCCAAGTAAGAGATTTAATCCCCTGCAAATGCCCATCAAAAGCGGACCCATGAAGGGATGGTGCTTAGCCCAGCGGTCATACACCACGGCAGCAATAGCGATGACGACCGCGATGACTCCGGCGACAATGGTCACCCTGAAAGCCAAACCGACGCCCGCAGCCAGGAGGACCACTCCTAATGCCGCGGCTTGAGCTTTCGGGATCAATCCGCTGGGAATGGGACGTTCCGGTCTTTCTACCGCGTCAAGGTCCGCGTCGAAAAAATCGTTCATCACCACGCCACCTCCGTACAGGCCGATGGTGGAGAGCACGAGCAGCAGCGGCCGGGAAAGATCCGAATGAGGCTGAAAGAAAAATCCCGAGATGGCGATCCCGGCCAAAATATCGGCGACGGCCGTAACAATGTTAGCGGGCCGCATCAGCCGAAGGAATCCGATGATCTTTTTCACACAAACGACTAACGGATGATAAGGGAATCTTTGTCGATCCGGGGCGCCTGCCCTCCGCGCAATACCGTGTTGCCGGCGAACTTCTGGCTCTGATCGATATTTTTCACAGCTGCGAAATCGGCGGGATTTATCTGTCCGCTTTGCCCAAACGCAGTGATGGCATTCTGATAAGTGACCTGGCGAATGACCTCGTCGCTGATTCCCCTTTGTTTCATGAGCGCGGCGGTCTTCGGCACGGCGAGGGGATCGCTG
>DASVOT010000496.1:0-3627 GCA_036383235.1 Chryseosolibacter sp. | reverse complement strand
GGCAATCCCGACCAGAACGAACTCTACTCCCGCAACCAGAAATTCTATTATTATTTCATCAACCCTGCGCCTGCCTGTGGCGTTGCCACTGATTCAGCCGCGGAGAGGCTTGTCATCCGTTTTAACGCCGTCGGTCTGGCGAAGGAGGTCTCGATAGAATAGGATATACGGATATACGGATATATGGAAATACGGATATATGGATATATGGATATACGGAAATACGGATATATGGATATATGGATATACGGAGCTATGGATATTAGGATATAAGGATCGATGGATAGGGATCGGCTTCCGAATCATGCCACGGAAAAGCCAGTCGAAACTTTATATTTGTCACAAAACAACCAGAGCATGAAGAACATCGCAGTTATCGGTTCGGGGACGATGGGAAATGGCATTGCGCACGTGTTCGCGCAAAACGGGTTCAAGGTTTCGCTCATCGATGTTGACAAGGGGGCACTTGACAAAGGCATCCAGGCCATCGAAAAAAATCTCGGGCGCCAGGTGGCCAAAGGGACGATCACCGAAGAGGTCGGTAAATCCGCGCTGGCGAGCATTTCCACTTTCACCGATCTGCGCGTGGGGGTCAACGATGCGGAGCTTGTGGTGGAGGCGGCTACTGAAAACACAGATCTGAAACTGCGGATCTTCAAAGACCTCGACCAGGCGTGCCTGCCCCGGACCATACTGGCGTCGAACACGTCGTCGATCTCCATTACCAGGATCGCAGCGTCAACGCAACGGCCGGACAAGGTGATCGGCATGCATTTCATGAATCCTGTGCCCATGATGAAACTCGTGGAAGTGATCCGCGGCTACGACACCTCCGCGGATGTCACCACGCAGATCATGTCGCTGTCGCGGACTCTGGGAAAGATTCCTGTGGAAGTAAATGATTATCCCGGATTCATCGCCAACCGGATATTGATGCCCATGATCAACGAGGCGATCTTCGCCTTGCATGAGCGCGTAGCCGGCGTCGAGGAGATCGATACGGTCATGAAACTGGGGATGGCCCACCCGATGGGTCCCTTGCAGCTGGCCGACTTTATCGGACTGGATGTTTGTCTCTCTATTCTCAAAGTGCTGCACGAAGGATTCGGGAACCCGAAATATGCGCCGTGTCCGTTGCTCGTCAATATGGTCCAGGCGAATCACAAGGGTGTGAAAACAGGGAGCGGGTTTTATCTGTACACGCCCGGAAGCAAGGAGCTCGTTGTTGCGCCGCGGTTCAGGTAGTTCAATTATTGACATTTAGTGGAGGTGAACGGGGCGGTAAACCGTGAAGATCCACAACCACACTGCGCAAGAACTTGCAACGCTATGACTGTTGGCTGCCGGCCGGCTGAATCTAAGCCGTTCGTCGGTTTCACCTCATCCAAACCCTCCCCACAGCCCGGACGCTGGAATGATTCGACTCCAACGCACAAACTCTGTCTGCATCGCAGGCGCTCGTTCGGCTGATCGCTCGGCAAAACTGTCATCACCACCCCTCAGGATGGAAGAAAGAACTGCGCAGGCAGTGCACTTTCAGTGGCCGGGCAGCTTACTATTTCAGCACTTCGGGTTTGCGGACGGCACTCCCATCGTTCCGGATGAGGTCTCTGATCTCGGTGAGCAGTTTGACATCCGGCGGTACTTCTGCAACGACGGGGGGCTTCGCTTCTTCCTTCTTTTTGAAACGGTTCACGGTTTTTACGATGAGAAAAACCGCGAAGGCAATAAAGAGGAAGTCGAGAACGGTACCCATGAAGGAGCCGATCTTGATGCCAGGTCCGATTTCGAGCAGACGCCAGTCACCGGCGGGGATGAGCGGGTTAATGACCGGCATGATGATGTCATTTACAACCGAGGTAACGATCTTTCCGAAAGCAGCCCCGATGATGAGTCCCACGGCGAGGTCGATTACGTTACCGCGCATGGCAAATTCCTTGAACTCTTTTAACATGGCTTGATTTTTTGGATAAGCTATAAGAAAAGGGGAAAACCGCAAATGACGTCAAGGGGATTCCGACAGATTTGCGTCGATCGTGCTTCCTAAAAAAAGTATACCGCCGTTATCTTTCCACCAGGTTGAGGTGGTTCCTCAGCCCGGAGTAGCCTGTAAGTTCCACGCCGGCGCTGCCGATGAACATTTCCGCATCGATCCTGACCGGTATCCTGTTCTTGTCGTCTGAAAAGTAAGCGGTGATAGAATCTTCCCCGTCAAAGAGCTGGTTTTTTGGCATCACTGGCTTAAAGACGAGCGTGCGGATCTTCCCGATCTTTGTCTTGATGGTCTTTTTCCCTTTATAGACGATTTTGAGCGCATAGAATTCGTCTTCAAAAAATCCTTTCACCACGATGGTGTCATTCGCTTTCAGGTCGGAAAAATCCATGATCCGCAGGTAGAGAAATCCACCGATCATATCGCGGACATGAGCCGGCGCATCGTAGACTTTCGGCTCCTTGAATTTTCCCGTCTTTTTGTCGGCTACCTTGACGCTGATCTTCCGGTGCTCGTGATCGAAGTAGGTCTGCTCGTCTTTCCGGTAGCGGCCTTCGCGGATCTTGCGGTAAAACATATGCGGCACGAGGGCTGCCGTATCGATATAGGCGCCGAACTGGTCGTCCACATCGGCCACCCAATCGACCATACCGACCGTTTTGCCGTAGACGTCGACTTTGAAGCAATCGCGGTCGTTCACCCTGAAATAATTCGGATGGATCATAGCCAGGCCCTTGCCCACCGTAAAGATGCCGTAGGTCATTTTATAGTGAAGCCGTTCGCCGCGTGAAAAGCTCTCATTGCGGACGGGCAAGTATACGTCGTTTCTGCCGCCGCTGTCGAAGCCGGCGAGGCATGCGAATAAGAGAAACCACGATAAAATCCTGATCATTGAAAATCCTCCGTGACAGCAAATTTAGCACAAGTCCGTAAAATAAGGGATCATTAAAAACCAAACCTGTGCCAGAATTCTGCGGGTTTTGCCCCTCAATCTTACATTCAACAGGTCTTTTTGAAACCCGTTTACACGCTACCCTTATTGATAACACCTAGGCGGACACATTATTCTCCCGCAAGGCCTCGTTCAGGGAAGTTTTTTTGTCGGTGCTCTCCTTTCTCTTTCCGATGATAAAAGCGCATGGCACCTGGAATTCGCCCGCCGGGAATTTCTTGGGATAAGAACCGGGAATAACCACCGAACGTTCCGGCACGAAATTCCGGTATTCAACGGGCTGAGGCCCAGTCACATCAATGATCTTGGAACTGCCGGTGAGCACGACGTTCGCGCCTAGAACCGCTTCGCGTCCCACTCTCACGCCCTCCACGATGATGCACCGGGAGCCGATGAAAGCATTATCCTCGATGATGACGGGGGAAGCCTGAACCGGCTCGAGCACGCCGCCGATGCCGACACCGCCGCTTAGATGGACATTCTTTCCGATCTGTGCGCAGCTGCCTACGGTGGCCCAGGTGTCGACCATCGTGCCCTCGTCGACGTAAGCGCCGATGTTGACGTAGGAAGGCATAAGCACGACGTTGCGCGCGATGTAGGCGCCGCGACGCACCGTCGCCGGCGGCACGACGCGCACGCCCGACGCCGCGAACTGATCCGGCGCGTAGCCCGCGAACTTGGT
>DASVOT010000495.1:0-2262 GCA_036383235.1 Chryseosolibacter sp. | reverse complement strand
AAATACAACCCTGCCGTCGCACGCGCCCGAGCACGCCGCAGTATTCTTCCAGCTGATATCGTATTCAATGTAGTAAGGATCATCTCCGCTTTTGTTGAAGATCAGGGCGTATCCTTCATCCGAGCTGCGGTATTGCAGCGCCGGTAACGGCTGCACCGGTACCGGACTGTCTTCCGCCCGATAGTCCTTCCCTTCGTATCGGATAAAAAGCGTGTACTTTTTACCGGCGACCGCGCGGCCCACGGGAGTATAGTAATTTCCGGATCCAGCGGGATACTCGGTCAGGGGAAAGGCGGTCGTGTCCTCGAAGATCACAACGGATGCTCCAGTGGCGGGTTTTGCCTCACCGCCAGGTTCCGCATAAGGAAGTGACAATCGTACAAGGTGATTTTTTCTTTCATTCGTCAGGACTCCCTCCACAACCACCAGCCCCGTATTTTCTGACGGCAAGGCGAGCTCGATTCTTTCCTCGCAGGAGAGGGCGATCAGCAACGTCAGAATAAAAAAAGCAGCCCGCCTCATAGCCATTTGAAGTTGTAGCATACGGAAGGCGTAAATCCAAAGAGATAGAACTGCGATGTCACCCTTTCGGCATTGCTGAGATCCGTCGGGATTCTCAATGAACCGTCGGCGATCTCGATTTTACCGTAGTTGACGAACAGGGGATTCTTGCGTCCATAGAGGTTGAAAACGGAAAATGAAAGATTGTGAACAAATTTATTTTCCGGATTGCGGTTCAGCCTGTAGGTTGCCGATACGTCCAGCCTGTGATACTCGGGAAGACGGGCATTGTTCTTCTGCCCGTAGACCGGCACTTCTTCGCCATTGTACGCATAAAAGCTCACGGGCGCTGAATACGGCGATCCCGTTGAGTAATTCCAGTTTGCCCCCAGTTTCCATCTGTCCGATACATCATAGAGCGCCATCACGCTCACCTGGTGGGGCCGGTCGTAAAAGGCGTTGTATTCCCGCCCTTCGTTTATATCCGGAAACTTCCGCTTCGCCCGCGACCACGTGTATCCCGCCCACCCGTGAAGGCGTCCTTCATCCTTTTTGGCAAGGAACTCGATACCATAAGCCGTTCCTTTCCCGAAGCGCAGCTCTCTCTCCACAAGCGGATTCAGCAACACCTCCGCGTGGGCGTTGTAATCGATCTGATTCGACAGCTGCTTATAAAAGAGTTCGGCAGAAAACGAAACATTCCTGGAAGGAAAAATGTGATAGTAACCCAGCGTCAATTGATTGGCGTACTGGGGACGGATATTGAAACTGCTGGGAAGCCAGACGTCAAGGGATGTGAACGGACTGACGGAATTCGATATCAAGTGAACGTTCTGAACATTCCTTGAAAAACCGGTCTTCAACGATGAATGGTCATTGACAAAATAGCTGACCGTGATCCTGGGCTCGAGGTTTGCGAAATGCTTATAGGGTTCTCCCCTTTGGTAGACCAACGTGTCGGATACATTCCTGTCTTTATCGAAGCGATATTCAAATGCCTCACCGGTGTTCGACCAGGAACTGAACCGGAGGCCGTATTGGAGTCCGACCTTGTCGCGAATCGTGACTTCATGATTCACATAGAGAACCACTTCCGCAGAATTCCTTACGGAAAGCGCCGGAAACCGGCTGATGTCAAGATCAGACTGAAGATTGCCAGGATTGAACGCGTACCCGTTGATGCCGATACCAAACGCCACTTCATTCTCCGGCCTGACGTAATAGCTGAAATCGGTTTTAAGGTTCAGGTTCGAGATATGTGAATTCCATTTTGTATCGTTCCTCACGTCCGTGAAAAGGAAATAATCATATCCTCCTCGCGCGATGGTGGTGTTCATGAACAGGCGGTCACTGAAGAGCCGGTTCCATTGAAGGGTCGCGGCGTTATTTGACCAGGCGATGCCCGTGTTGTTGCCGAAGTAGTTGTCCGCCCCCGAATAAAAAGAAAAAAAGATGCGATTCGAGGGATTGAGCCGCACATTTATTTTCCCGGTCAGGTCATGAAAGTCAAATCGATCGATGTTTGCACTCACGCGCGTGAAGAACCACTTGAGCGTGGAAAACCTTCCCGACAAGAGGTAGGAACTTTCGTTTTTCTTAAACGGTCCTTCGATTCCCATTTTCGTCGAAATAAGTCCCAGGCTTCCCCATGCCTGGAAATGCTGGTCATTTCCTTTTTTGGTCTGCACATCGAGGACGGAAGAAAGCCGGCCACCGAGAGAAGCGGGCATGTCTCCCATGTACAGGACAATGTCATTGACC
>DASVOT010000494.1:0-5119 GCA_036383235.1 Chryseosolibacter sp. | reverse complement strand
AAATCCATCGCTCGACGACCAGAAAAAATTCGTCAATCATCTTTTCAAAAAAATTATCCTCGGTAAAACGATCATCAACGACTTTTATGAGGAAGAGGTTCTTCAATGGGCCGAAGACAAGGATATTGTGAAGGCGCTTGTGGAGAAGACGGTGAAATCGTTCGAGCCGGACAAGCAGAAAGACATTGCGCTGCACACGCTGTCGCTCAACTGGGAGGACGACAAGAATTTTATCGAGATACTTTTTCAGGTTGCCACGAACCTACAGCCGCATCATCTGGAATTGATTTCCAGCAACACCCGCAACTGGGAGGTGGAGCGACTGCCTTTGACGGATCGCATTATTCTGGAAATGGCGATCGCGGAGCTGTTAAGTTTTCCCAATATTCCGGTAAAGGTGACCATTAATGAATACATTGAGCTGGCCAAAACGTACAGCACGCCGAAGAGCCGCACGTTTATCAATGGCATTCTGGATGTGATTGCCAAGACGCTGAGCGAAAATGGTGAGATCAAAAAGAGCGGAAGGGGTCTTATAGATAATAAGTAATGCTTTCGCAGTATATTTGTTAAAAAGTGTTAAAAGTTTGAATTTGCGTATCAACGATAATAATTTTAAAGGCCTATGAGCAAAAAGGGAGGAAATACGCTGCTGGCATTCCTGGTCGGAGCAGCGACAGGAGCGATACTTGGAATTTTATACGCGCCTGATAAAGGGTCCAATACGCGGGAAAAATTGTCCTATCAGCTTGACAAATACCGGGTCATGCTCCAGGATCTTATCAATGATTTTGTTTCAGGCAAGGAAACGCCGTTAACCTCCGAGGCGAAATCGCAGGGTCAGAAGGTTGTTGACGAGGCCAAAACGAAGGCGGAGAAACTTTTGGAGGACGTCGATGAACTTTTATTGCAGATTCGCGGTAAAAAGAATTAACTATCTAAGAGAACGTTTATATGAAAACCATTGGGATAAAGGTTTTATTGATCTTTGCACTTGCATCCGTCTTTGCCTCCTGTAAAGACAGAAATGCCGAGAAGAAGATTGCAGAGCTGGAGAGCCGGCTGGCGGAACTGGAAGGCAAGAAAGCGGTCGGCACCTCTACCTCGGCTCCGACTCCTGCCACTCAGCCCGTTACTGATCAGAAACCCGACGGACCGCTGCCGAAATTTGAATTCAAAACCATGGATCACGACTTCGGGACCATTAATGAAGGCGATGTGGTGGAGTACACCTATTCGTTTAAAAATACAGGGGATGCTCCCCTCATCATTCAGGGGGCCCAGGGGTCATGCGGCTGCACCGTTCCCGACTGGTCTAAGCAGCCGATCCCGGTAGGTGGAACCGGCTTCGTGAAAGCGAAATTCGACAGCAAAGGCAAAACCAACATTCAGAATAAAACTGTCACAGTGACTGCCAATACGTGGCCGAAGCAAACAGTCTTGCGTTTCAAGGCCATGGTACTTGCAAAAACTGACGGCACCCCCTCGCAGGGACCTTTGAAGAAGTAGGATACTGAAATTTCGAATAGAGCCCGGGCCCAGGTCCGGGTTTTTGTTTTAAAGATCTGCAGGGGCGGATCCGAAGAAGGTGCAGTGGACGGTTGAGTTTGACGCCCGCAGGAAAGGGATTGACAGCGCTTATAGATAATCGGTTAAATACTATAACTTTGGCAGTTAATTAATTAATCTAAATATGTTAGCAATTTTATTACAAGCAGCACCAGGCGGTGGCGGACAATGGTTTCAACTCGTTTTCTTCGGCGCCATCATTCTGGTTTTCTATTTTTTTATGATCCGGCCTCAGCAAAAGAAAGCAAAGGACCAAAAGAAGTTCATCGATGAAATCAAGAAGGGCGATTATGTCGTCACCATCGGTGGCGCACACGGTTATGTCGGCGAGCTGGAAGGGGATACGTTCATTCTCGAGGTGGAGAAGGGCGGCCGTATCCGTTTTAACAAATCGGCAATTTCCCTGGAGGCAACCCGGCAAGCCAACAAGAAATAGTGCCGGCAAAGCCGCGACGCCAAACTGAAGATGTCCGGTTCAAGTACTGGAAATGAGGATCCTGACTTCTATATTTAATGTCCTGAGATTTAACCGAAGAAACTGGAAAGCCGTAGCATTGTGTGTCGTTACTGCTACGGTGTTCTGGTTTTTCAACGCGCTCAATAAGACCTACACCACCAACATCAATTTTCCGCTCGCCTTCGACTTTGACAAAGAGAATTTTATTCCTGTTGCCGGGCTGCCGCAATCCGTCCGGTTGAACGTAACCGGCAACGGCTGGGAGTTGTTCAAGAGAAGTACCGGCGTCAAGATGGCGCCGCTTGAAATTCCCCTGGAGCGGCCTGCCGAGACCAAAAAAATCGTCGGAAGCGGGTTGAGCTTTGCTTTTTCGAACCAGCTGACCAATTTGGAGATCAACCATGTGCTCAGCGACACCCTTTACCTGGACATCGAGCCCAAGGCAGGACGGTGGGTGAAGCTGGCAGTCGATTCCATTCAGCACAATCTGAAGAGCGGTTATGGGCTGGTAAGCGAGATCGTCGTGAAGCCGGATTCAGCATACCTGGTTGGCCCGGAGCGCATCGTCAACAAAGTCAGGGAACCTTTGATCCTCAATATTCCGCAGCGCAACATTGACGAGCAGTACGCAGAGACCATTCCGGTCGACGTGCCATTCTCTGAATTGATCAAGCGCGAACCGCCCTCAGTTTCGGTGACCTTTAATGTCGACGAGATGGTTGAGGTGAAGGATTCGATTGCCATAGCAATTGAAAACATCCCGCCCGGCGTTTCGGATATTATGAATTCCGGCAAGATACCGGCGATCTTGTCGATCCCTGAAGGTCTTATGGACAACTTCAAGAGCGATTCTCTCAGGGCCGTCCTTGACCTGAAGGGCTTCAGGGGAGGAGAGACAAAGATTCTGCCCCGGGTGGATGGCCTGCCCCCCTACAGTTCGGTATTGAAAATCGACTCCGTTATTGTAAAGCTGTGACGGTTTGAAAAAGCTGCTTCAAATTGGCGTGACCGGCGGTATTGGATCCGGTAAGTCCCTGATTTGCAAAATCTTTGCCCAGCTCGGAGTGTCGGTTTATGACGCGGATAGCCATGCGAAAGGGTTAATGACCACCGATGGAATATTGATATCTCAAATCAAAAAAGAATTCGGTGATTTGTCTTATCATCCTGATGGAAGCCTAAACCGAAGCTATCTGGCCCGGACTGTTTTTGCCAATGAAGCGAAGCTGGAGCGGCTGAATAAGCTTGTTCATCCCAGGGTTGCGGTCGACTATCAAAACTGGCTGAGCCGCCATTCAGAGGAAGGCTATGTGCTGAAAGAAGCGGCCCTTCTTTTTGAGTCGGGATCTTACCGCTCGCTGGACAAAATCATCGTCATTACTGCGCCTGAAAGTTTGCGTCGAAAACGGGTGTTGCTTCGCGACCCTCACCGGACGGTCGAACAGTTTGAAGGAATCGTCGAAAAGCAGATGCCCGAAGAAGAAAAGTTGAAACGGGCTGATTACATTATCGTAAATGACGATGCGACTTTGATCGTTCCCCGGGTGCTGGAATTGCATGAGCGGTTTAAGGGAGGGTTCCCATGAGGGAAGCCGAACCAGTTCAGCATGCAGGGTGTTAAAAACTTAAGTTATCTGATCGTGTGTCTTATATGCGCTTATTTATAAAAGGTTTCCTTTTTTTGTCGATCGTTGCTCTGCTCGCATCCTGTGATTCCGGAAAGAAGCAGCCCGTGACCAATGCGGGCCGTCAGCGTGGACCCATGCCGGTAGACGCTTTCGTCATCAAACCAAGCCTGATCAGCGATAATATCGTGGTGCCGGGTTCATTGCGGCCGTTCGAGGAAACGGACATCCGGGCTGAAGTCGGCGGGCGCGTGGTTGAAATGAACATCACGGAAGGCACGCTTGTTAAAAAAGGAACCTTGCTGGTGAAACTGTTTGATGAAGACCTGAAGGCACAGCTGAGAAAACTTCGGGTTCAGCTCAAGATTAAAGAGAAGACCGAAGAGCGCAACCGCGAGTTGCTGAAGATAAACGGCATCAGTCAGCAGGAGTATGATCTCAGTACCCTTGAAGTTGAGAACCTCCGCGCGGACATCGAATCGACGGAGATCGCTATTTCGAAAACAGAGATCCGCGCTCCCTATACCGGCGTTGTGGGTCTTCGCAATATCAGTCTTGGATCCTATATCTCACCCTCTGACATCGTTACGACCATCCGCCAGGTCGATCAGCTGAAGCTCGAATTCGCCGTGCCCGAGAAATATGCGAAAGACATTGCGAAAGGTTACGCCGTCAGCTTCCGGGTGGACGGAGGCAAGCAGGATCATACGGCGTCGGTGATAGCGACCGAGAACAATGTCGATCAAAACACGCGCACACTTGAGGTGAGGGCGGTGGTCCGCGGTAATAATCCCGAGCTCGTGCCGGGAGTTTTTGCGAAAGTGAATCTCCAGCTAGGCAAGAATGACAGTGCCTTGCTTGTTCCGACGCAGGCTGTGCTGCCGAATATCCGGAACAAACAGGTGGTCTTGCTCAGGGGCGACAGTGTTTACTTCGCAGTGGTGGAAACGGGTCTCCGGGACTCCTCGTATGTTGAGATCCTCCGGGGCGTGAATGCGGGCGACACGGTCATCACGACCGGCCTTATGGCAATCCGGCCGAATTCAAAGGTCAAGGTGGCCAAACTGATTTCTCTTTAGGACCGATCAATAAAGGAATCTCATGAACATCTCAGAATTAAGTTTGCGGCGCCCTGTTCTGGCTTTTGTCATGAACATCATATTGGTGCTCTTCGGCGTTATCGGATTTAATTTTCTGGGTGTGCGCGATTATCCGGCCATTGATCCGCCGAACGTGAGCGTGAGGGCATCGTATCCGGGCGCCAATGCCGATATTATCGAATCGCAGATCACGGAGCCCCTGGAGAAGTCGATCAACGGAATCCCCGGCATCAAGAATATTACGTCGTCGTCCAGTGTAGGACAAAGCAACATCAACATCGAATTCGATCTCGGTGTGGACCTGGAGACGGCCGCGAACGACGTCCGCGACAAGGTTTCCTCTGCCAGCCGGTCGCTTCCCCGCGATT
>DASVOT010000493.1:0-4522 GCA_036383235.1 Chryseosolibacter sp. | reverse complement strand
TCATAGGTTCTGGCAAAGGAGTTATAGAATATGATCCGCGCCTCCTCCGGTCTGTCACCCAGTATCTTGCGGGCAACCCGGCCGATCCTCACGACCCCGGCAGTGTGGGAGCTTGAGGGTCCAATCATCACGGGGCCTATCATGTCAAAAACACTGCTTTTCTCTGCCATTTCAGTCAATACGCAATCTGTCGACAAAAAGATGTTAAAGTTACACGAAATGTTGCATAAACCGCCAAAAATCAGCGACCGCCCGCGCTGACCCGCCAGCTGCCTGACAACTCGTGCGAGTCAACCGGTTTCAGACTGCGATGGGCGCCTTGATCGATGGATGTGCCTGATAGTTGACGATCTCAAAATCTTCGAACTGGTAATCGAAGACTGAGGCGGGCTTTCTTCTGATGTTCAGCTGAGGCAGCGGATACGGCGACCGCGACAGTTGCAGACGCGCCTGCTCGAGGTGGTTCATATAAAGATGAACGTCGCCGCCGGTCCAGACAAACTCACCCGGCAGCAGGTCACACTGTTGGGCAAACATGCAAGTCAGTAAGGCGTAAGACGCAATGTTGAAAGGTACTCCCAGGAAATAGTCAGCGCTTCTCTGGTAAAGCTGGCAGGAGAGTTTTCCGTCGGCAACGTAAAATTGAAACAGGGCATGGCATGGCGGCAGAGCCATTTTATCAACCTCCGCGGGATTCCATGCCGTAACAATATGCCGGCGTGAATCCGGTTTCTGTTTTATCTGAGCGATAACCTGGCTGATCTGATCGATTGAACGCCCGTCAGGGGCCGGCCAGCTTCTCCATTGATGACCGTACACCGGTCCGAGCTCTCCCTTCTCATCTGCCCATTCATCCCAGATGCTGACCGCGTGATCGTTAAGATATTTTATGTTCGTGTCACCGCTCAAAAACCACAAAAGTTCGTAAATAATGGAGCGAAGGTGCAGCTTCTTGGTGGTGACCAGCGGAAAGCCGCTGGACAGATCAAATCGAATCTGCCTCCCGAACACCGACAGGGTACCGGTACCCGTTCTATCGGTTTTGCGGGATCCGTTTTCCAGGATTTCCTTCATCAGGTCGAGGTACTGCTTCATGTTTTGCGGCCGGGTTTGCGTCGGAGCAAAGATAGACTATTTGGGAAAAAAGTGAATTGTGCGAAGTGAAATGTGTCCGGCGCCGGCACCCGTGCGCACCAAACGCGGCGCGACCCGTTGAAATTTCTTCGCCCTCGGAAGGCCGGCAATAGTGGAAGGATGTCTCAAAAGACGCAACACTTTTGAGACATCCTTTTTTAGAAGGGATCGCTTACAGGTTGATCGTCCTGCTCACACCATTGATAGTGATTGTAAATGAACGGTCACAGGTTCCATCGCCGTAGTCGATGGTGACTTCCTTTTCGCCGTCAAGCGTATACTTTTTGATACCGGAAACGGCAATGCCACAGTGGCGTTTGAAGATCAGGTCCTGCAACAAAGTCACGGAATAAGTCCTTCCAAAGCGGGTGAGACCCGATGCCGTGCTGGCGCTGAAGAACTGGAGGTTGTCGTTCAGCGGGTTGTCAGCCCGGTTCCATTGGTAGGTGATATCGGATTCCCGTGTAGCGAACGATCCATCCGCAAAGGTGGCTTTACCGTTTGAGAGAACAACATTGAAGCGGGGCGCTACGGAATCGCTTTGCTGAACATTGGTCAGCGTGCGTGTGCCTTCCAGCTTCACGTCGTTTATGAAATAGTTTTCAGTGGTCGTCACAAGGGTAGATCCGGGCATAAATCTTTTACCTTGATAGGTGAAAATCAGTTTGCCCTTGCGAACATTTCCTTTCAGGTCCGTGCAACCGGTAGTACCAAAGTCGACGGTCAGCACACCCTTCGGAACATCGGCCGTAGAACCCGCGTCGGGTTGTATGGTGACGACAATCCCGTCGCATTGAAAACGATTATCGCTGATGGTGACGGTCGTGGAAGTCCTGCCACCACTGTACTCCGGCTCAGAGGGGGCTTCGATGGCAATTCCCGCCATGTCGTCGAGATCCTGGAAGTAGGACTCGGTGACAGCTTCTTCGGTGATGTCAGCGGTGTCCTGGAGGGTGAGACGCTGAGGCTCGTCTTCTTTACAGGAGATCATGCCGACAAAGGAAGCGATGAGGGCAAGTGCGGAAATTTTTAAAACACGTTGTTTTGGAATCATATGCCAGTTGGTTTGGTTTTATTCGTTGCTTAGATCCTTACTTTAAGCGAAAGGTTTAAGGTTTCAAAGCAAAATTTTTTACACATTTAAGTCGTTAATAGCACGCTATGGTAACCCGTTATGTAAGATATGTCATCGTTTTGCTCAGTTTTGCAGGTTTTTTCAATGCATCCGGACAATCACAGATAAAAATCGCAAAACTGAAATACAATGGCGGAGGAGACTGGTACGCGGACAAGACCGCCCTGCCAAACCTTATTAAATTCTGCAACCAGGAGCTGGGAATGAACATCTTTCCCGAGGAAGACGTCGTCGAGGTTGGCAGTCCGGACATTTTTCTGTACCCATACATTTACATGACGGGGCACGGCAACGTAGTGTTTTCTGATGCTGAAGCCGCCAATCTCCGAAAGTACCTGATCGGCGGAGGTTTTCTCCACATCGACGACAATTATGGTTTGGACAAATTTATCCGCCTGGAACTGAAAAAAGTCTTTCCCGAGCTCGAACTCGTCGAGGTTCCTTTTGATCATCCGATCTATCACCAGAAGTTCAGTTTTCCGAAAGGTCTCCCGAAAATTCACGAACACGACGGGAAACCTGCCCAGGGATTCGGCCTGATCTATCACGGAAGGCTCGTGGCCTTCTATACCTATGAATGCGACCTGGGCAATGGGTGGGAAGATCAGCGCGTCTACAACGACCCTGAGGAAAAACGCCAGCAGGCATTGAGAATGGGCGCGAATATTATTGCCTACTGTTTTACGCAGTCGATGTAGTTCGCCGACAGCGCCCGAAGGCGCCGTGACCGTGAATTGCAAATACGCCGGGACATAAGGATCTTTGTGTCTTGAGGCGCACCACCTGCGCGCCTTAGTAGCAAAACAACAAAATTGTGGCAACTGTGCTAAGGATCGGATTGTTCACGTCAATAGCCTTGTTGCTGGCTGCGGCCGGGAACGCGCAGACGCGGCTAGCTGCGTATGAGATGAACCAACGATTAGGACGGGGAATCAACATGGGCAACGCCTTTGAGGCGCCCTCGGAAACAGCCTGGGGAAATCCGTGGCAGCCCGATTACTTCAAAAGGATGGCGCAACTGGGCTTCAATCACGTAAGACTGCCCGTACGATGGGAGCCTGCCGATCGGAGCATGTCGGTACCGCCGTACACCATCGCGCCCGAATTCCTTCAGCGCATACGGCAAGTTGTAGACACCGCTCTGAAATACAAGCTGCATATCATCATCAACATGCATCATCACGAGGCACTGTATGCAGATCCCGCAGGACAGAAGGACCGCTTTCTTTCCCAGTGGCAGCAGATCGCTGACTATTTTAAGGACTATCCTGACAGCCTGCTTTTCGAAGTGCTCAACGAACCGCATGGAAACCTCACGCCTGACCTCTGGAACGACTACTTTGCCCTGGCGCTTGCCCGAATACGCGAAACGAATCCCACGCGGATCGTGCTGATGGACGTGGCCAGCTATGGGGGCCTTGGCGGAGTCGCGGACATCGCGATTCCAGACGACGAATACCTTATTCTCACGCCACATTATTACAATCCGTTTCACTTCACACACCAGGGCGCGGGCTGGGTGGAAGGCGCTGATGCCTGGCTCGGCACAAAGTGGCACGACACGGAGAGCGAGCGCGAGACTGTGGCGAGCGAATTCGCCTACACACTGGCCTTTTCGGACACTCATCATATCCCCGTTCATGTAGGTGAATTCGGTTCAATTGAAAAAGCTGACCTTGGTTCGCGCGCATTATGGACCACCTTCCTGGCGAGATGGTTTGAAGAACACAACCTCAGCTGGGCTTACTGGGATTTCAGCGCTGGATTCGGTATCTACAAACCGGCTACCGGAGCGTATGTGGATCAACTCGTCGATGCCTTGCTGGTCAACCCGATGCCCGAACCCACACCGGTGACGCAGATCCCCGTCTACGTCAGCAACTTCTCGGCAGGAACGGACGGATGGAAACTGCAGCAGCAGGGAGGCGCGGTGGGTAGCCTTACCGTGGCTGACGTGAAGCTGAATGTTTCCGTCAGCTCGCCGGGAACCGAAGGCTGGCACCTCCAACTCGTGAAAAACAATATTCCTTTAAAACAAGGTAAGCTGTACCGCTTCTCTTTCAACGCAGTGGCTACTATCGATCGGTCGTTGACATTTTATGCCGGGAGGGCGCAGTCGCCATGGGACGCATACTCCGGCTATAACGGAGTACGCGTGGGCACGGCGGAGGCCGCCTTCGGCATCACCTTTACCATGACCAGCGCCACGGACCTGGCTGCGCGATTGGTTTTCGACCTGGGTAAAGACTCCGG
>DASVOT010000492.1:0-1902 GCA_036383235.1 Chryseosolibacter sp. | reverse complement strand
GAAAAACCTTTTCCAGTAGAGCACGACGACGGAGAGAATGGCGCCGAGCTGGATGGCAACCGTAAACATTTTCGTGAACGGATCATCGGCAATGCCCATCAGGGAAGAGCCGATAATGATGTGGCCGGTGGATGACACGGGTAAAAACTCCGTAACGCCTTCGATGATGGCGAGAATGATGGATTCGAATATTGACATGCTTTTTTTGTCTTGAAGCAACGGTTAGTGCTTCCTGATTTTACCTGGCAGGACGATGAAGAATGGCGAAGATCCCGATAACAAAACCGGCAACAACGACGATGGGGGCAAGCGTAAGCCCGATGAAGCCGAATCCGTAAGGTTGTCCGTCAAGGGTCATGAGCGTAAAGCCGGTAATCAGGACCACGATGCTGATGATCATCCACTGATAGTTTTTTTTACCGAAAGGAAGTTTATCCATAATTATGAAGTCGTTCAGTATAATTCTTCGAGAGACATTCTCAGGTATTTGCGGATCGAAAAGAACGTGCTCGATACGGCCACCAGAACTCCTGTCACAAGTAGAAGGGAGATCAGCATCAGAAACTGACCCTGATCGTGCAGGACCTCCAGGTCAGGAACTTTCTCCTGCGCATAACCGGAAAGCAACCAGATGCCCAGCGAGGCCAGCAGTCCGCTCAGCAGCCCGTAACCGGCCGCGCGCAACAGGAAGGGTCGTTGAATGAACCATTTCTTGGCGCCCACCAGTTGCATGCTGCGGATGAGGAAGCGCTGTGAGAACAAGGCGATGCGAAGGGTATTGTTAATGAGAAGAACAACGGTGAGAAGCAGGATGAGAATAAGGGCCGCCAGCACCAGACCGATCTTTGCGACATTGTTGTTCACGCTTTCAATCAGGGCCTCCACGTAGAAAACCTGAAAGACGCCGTTCAGCTTTTGCACGTCTGCCTTGATCTTTTCCATCTTCTCCCGTGTGTGCCACTCCGGATCGATGCCGACCAGGAAAGCGTCGTGCAAGGGATTTTCGCCAAGGAAGTTCGTGAAATCCTCGCCTGTTTCCGCGATAAATTTTTTGGCGGCCTCGTCCCTGGAAACAAATGTCACCGCATGGTCCTTGTCCTTTGAAACGAAATCCATCGAGAGGATCCTGTTTCTGATCTCCAGTCGCTGGGTTTCCGAGATGTTCGATTTCAGATAGACCTGCATCCGGATATTTTGACGCACCTGTTTTTCCATCTGCCGGGAGTAGATAAGCAGGAGACCAAACAGGCCTACAACAAAGAGCGCGAGCGTGATGCTGATGACCACTCCGATTGCGGGGTAGCCGCCGAGCTTCTTCTTATGGGTATGCCTTTCCATTGCTTAAGCGCCAAAGTTAGGAAAAAATGGATAGTACGCGCGCTTTGCGGAAATCAATTAAAGCAAAGAAAAAGCCCCGTCACCGGTGTGGTAACGGGGCTTTACGCAACGTTCGTCATCTATTTGCTGCTGCGCGATTCGTCGAGCTTTTTCAGCAGCGCAGGGTCTTTGATGGCCGTCAATGGCCGCACCTGGCTATCGGCCTCCGGAAGCAGATAGTAATGATTTTTGTAATACAGAAAGACCGTCCGCTTCTGATCGCTGAAAAACTCCATGATCTCATAGAGGTTCTTTTCAAAGGGACCGTATAAAAACAGTTTTCCGTCGCGGAACTGATAGTGGAATGAATAACGGCTGTTTTTTGAGTCGGTTTCGACCGCCAACGAAGAGCCTGCTGGCCGTAAGGAGCCGGGATCGACGATTTTCTTGTTCTCATCGGCAGGTTCTTCCTCCGCACCAGGGACAAAAACATCGAGCACCGGCTGTTGATTCGACCTATTCGCCTCCTCTTTTTTTACAGGTTCCTCGATCGGATCCGGCTTTTTTGCCAGCGATGGCTTGCTG
>DASVOT010000491.1:0-1874 GCA_036383235.1 Chryseosolibacter sp. | reverse complement strand
GAATGTATCCCAAATGTCTTCCGGAGGCTGAATTGATTCCCGGCCCATCCACCTCCTCGCGGATGATCTCCAGCAGCCCGTCAAACGGTTTCGGCTCGCCTACTTCCAATTCGCGGAGCCTGCGCGCGCCACCGCCGGAGTAACCTCTCGCCGTGGGAAGCGACCCTATAAATTGTTCAATATATGACTCTGCTTTCGCCAGCAACTCCTTTCGCTGTGCGGCATCCGGTTCAAGGCGGCGACCGAGATTTTCAAGTGATTCAAGACTCATCATAACGGTGTTCTCACAGATCAGTAGTAGCGCCAACAAGACCTCCGGCGCGGCAATTCCTGCCAGCAAAGATAAGGGGATCACCGGCAGCGTCTGCAAAATAAGAACGGTTTCTCAACAAGTGCACCACGCGCAAAAAAACATGAGGGACCAAATGATCCCCCATGTCATCGCCACGCGTGCGAACGGTTTAATTCAGGCCCGCAATGAGTTTTTCCTTCGGAAATTTCACTTCAAACCGGTAGGTGAGTTTCCTGTTCTCATTCGGCTTGAGGGTGATTTCCCACACAAGCTTTCCGTCGGCAGCCGTGTACTTTGCGCCACCCCCATCGAGGAGGGTAACCTGAATGTCACTGTTTCCTGAGACGGGAACCTGGTCGTCGATCGTAATGGTGACCGGTACCGACTGGTTGTTCCGGACGTTGATCTCAAAGCCGTGGTCCTCCTTTTGATTCAGACCAATGACTGCGTGGGAATTGAAATCCTTGATCTTCTCCCGTTTTAATACGATCCGCTTGTCGCGGCCCATGGACAGGAACAGCGTATCCTTTATACTTTGCGGATCGATAAATGTTTTTCCTACAAAAGTCCCTTCGAAGAACACGTTCGCATCGCCGGGGAGCAAGTTGAGATCGCTCCAGCCGGTGATGCCGGCCATGAGGAAAGCATCCGGATCCAGTTTGGGTGTAGCGGCATACCGGAAGCTCGCGTTCAGGTCGAAACGTCCGATGTCTACGGTAGCAGGTTTGCTCGCCGAGATAACGGTATACGGAAGGGAGATGTCAAACTGTGTGTTGACTGCAGTCTGTTGAACGGTTACAAAGTCGGCGATGGTGCCGGCATCTGCTTTTGATTCCATGGCCTGGGAGGGAGCGGGAGCATCCTCGCGCGCAGCCCGCTTCTTATATATGTCGTAATACTGCTTTTGATAAAAATCAATCAGCCATGGCTGGAGGTCCGGCTTGACACCTCCCAGTGAAGGGTTTGCGGTCGACAGCCTCAGCTTAACGTTGTTCCAGTTCTCGCCGGTGCGCTGAAAAACATTTGCTTTGTAAAAAAGCGAGAGGGGCTCCTTTGTGTTGATTGCCCTCAGGTCGTAAAGCGGAACCCATCCGGCATTGGCCACGACATAATCAACTACGAGTTCCGCATCCGTGGCCGATTTGGCTGAAACGGCGACCACGATCTCGCTGGTATTTCGCGTCCCCATCTCATTCAAGGCCTGGATTTGTCGCTGCGACCTTGAAAGTCTCTCGGTAAGATCCTTGATCTTTTCGTCGTGCTTCAGTCGCGCGAGGGCGATTTCGGATAATCGTGCCCGGAAGAACTCAGCCATGCTCTTCAGCTCGTTGACGGGGAGATTCTGGTTCGCCCCTCCGATCTTCTGGTTACTGATGAGCATCTGCTCTTCTTTATCCAGGATCTGTTTTTGCACGTTTTCAAAGAGGATCTTATCCTGGAGGAAACTCACTGAGTCCTGCAGAATCTTCAGGCGGCCGGGCGTTGCCAGATCGCTGAGGTAATTTTGCTGATGGCTGATTCCCAGCAGCGTAAAATTTCCCTTTGCGGAAACCTGGATGCTGTTTGGATCAAGCTGCGCGGT
>DASVOT010000490.1:0-5276 GCA_036383235.1 Chryseosolibacter sp. | reverse complement strand
CGCTCCCACGCTTCCACGGATGAATTGAATTTTCCCAGCGAAGGCTGGAATTCACGCGTGCCTTTGCTTCCAAGCTGATGGCAGGCCAGGCATGTGCCCGACTTCAGATTTCTTATAAGCTGCGCCTGGTTCTTGATGTTTGGAGAAATGCCATTGCCCTGCGGCCCGGTTCCGGGGAACATGCTCTTTCCGGGAACCTGCAGAAGGGAAAACCAGTAACCCGCCGGGTAATACTCTGCCGCGGCGCGCGCATCCGGCGCCGGCACGGCCTCCAGGTCGAGCGTGGTTCCGCGTGTTGCTTTTTTCTTCGGAGAGTCGACAAGCCCGTAACCCCGAACCCAGACGTCATAGTTCGCATCGGGAAGGTCGGGAATAAGATATTGTCCCTTGTCGTTGGTTACAACGGTCTTGGCGTACCGCGTGGCCAGGTCATGTGTTTCAGCGATTACCCAGACTCCAGCCTCCGGTCCGTTCGGTCCGGAAACGACGCCGGCAATGTCATCGCCGCCCACTTCTGCAGACTCCTTTCCAGGGGCGCACGCGCTGAGGGCAGCAAGCGCCGCCACTGCAAGAGATAAAAAACGAAGTTTTAAACTTGAGCTATGCAGGATGAGGTGGCGCTGGCCGGAACGGTTGACTCCTTCGTTATACTTCATATTAACATTGTTTTGTTAAGAAAATGACTGACAACGAACGTACGCGTTGAAAAAAACGGAATCGAATATAATGATTTTAAACATTGAATACTCACCCGGCCCCGGTGTTTATTCCAGGTCGGGCCGTGGCAGGAGAAGAACCGATCGGGCGTGAAAAGAAATTGCCAGTGGCAACGACGGGGTCACCACTGGCAAGAGAAGAAATGCGGCGGACAACAGCCGGGAGGTCAGGCCATCTTTCGCTCCTTCAGGAAACGGGCGCTCTCCTCCAGGTACGGCATGTCCATTTCCGCAAAATAATTTTTCACGCCGCCAACCTTTGCGGCCGCGAAGAATTCGTTCCAGTCGACTACCCCTTTGCCGAGAGGAACCATCTCCTCTCCTTTTCCGGACCAGTCGTACAGGTGCGCGGATAGGAAGCGTCCCGGATATTTTCTGAAATAATCCGCCGCCTTGTAGCCGATGCTCACGACCCAGACCTGAAACTGCATTTTCACCAGTGAAGGATCGAGCCGGTCGAGCAGCACGTCGTAGATCAGCTGGCCGTCCAGTTTTTCAAATTCACCGTTGTGGTTGTGGAACACAAGCTGCACCCCGGATTTCTTCGTTAATTCCCCTAACTTATTCGTTTCGTCTGCGGCTTTCTTCCAGTCGTCCAGCGTGGCGGTCTTAGGTAGTCCGAAGGTGGCGATCACCATTTGTGAAAGACCGAGCTCTTTGGCGAAGTCGACGCGCTCCTGTCCGTGGTCCTTCAGCTCCGAGAATCCATAATGGCAGCTGAAGCAGGAAAATCCCGCCTCGCGGATCGTGCGCTTCAACTGCGAGGCGCTCATCTCCTGCAGGGGAGCGAATCCCATCTTCGCATAGCCGGGAGGTGAGCAAAGCTCAAAACTGTTGAAACCCAGGGCACCCATCTTCTTCAACGTGCCCGTCAGATCTTTTCCGATTTCCTGGCGTACGACCCAGCTCTGGAAACCGATCTGTTTCATGCCTTTCACAGGCTGCGCCCGGAGCAGTTGCGGAAGCAAAACAGAAGCGCCCGTCAAACCGGCGACTCCAGAGGCAATGAATTTTCTTCTATTGAGGAGGTTCATGGAATTATGATTTTGAAGTGAATTATGAATTCGTAATCAGGATATTCGTTTTGCTGTTATAATTTCAGCTCGCCCCATCCCTTCCGGTATTCCCTTTTCACAAACTGGTTTGCCGCGTCGAAGTTGGTGATCTTCATGTTTTCACCATCCCACTTCAGGGGAATATATCGTCCCGGGTATTTGAAACCTGTTTGTTCGCCATATACCGGATCTTTACGCGTGATCTTTTCGCGCATGCTGAACGCGCGGAGCAGCAGGTTGCCCATCAGCACGGTCTCGGTCAGGGGACCGGCGTATCCGACAAACGGCGAAGAGACCTCCATGTTTCCATATCCTGCGATGCAGGCATCCACCCACTGCCACCAATGGCCGTCCATGTCGCCGGGCACGCGCGTATATTTTTTCGGAACGTTCACTTCCTTGTTGCGGGAGAGCGGCAGCAGAATAGGATTTCGTCCGCCCCATCCGCACGCGGCTTTCCCCTTTGTTCCGACGAAGAGTGTGCTTCCTTCAAAATCGTTCAGGCCTGGCGGCCAGTCGCCCAGGACCTCGTTCATGTTTTCATCGCCGTCCAGCTCGGTCGGACGTTCGGGAGTGATTCCTCCGTCCATCCAGTAGAGAAAGAGGTCTTTGCCATTCCTGAGCTTGTAGGTAAAGCGGATGCTGCTGGAGACCGGGCCGCTTTCCGGGTAATCGGCTTCCGAGAAAATCCCATCGTAGACGGTGCTCGCGCTGCCGGATACCTCCGTCGGGTAGCCGAGCTGGAGGAGCTTGAAAGGAGGGCCCATGATGTGACAGCCCATGTCTCCCAGCGCTCCCGTGCCGAAGCGCCACCACCCTCTCCAGTTAAAAGGCACCAGGTTGTCGATGTATTCAGTTGACTGAGCGGTGCCAAGCCAGAGGTCCCATTTGAGTTCTTTGGGAACGGTGGGATGCCTCGTGGGCCAGGCAATTCCCTGGGGCCAGACAGGACGGTCGGTCCAGCAATATACTTTTGTTATTTCCCCCAGCAGGTCCGCTTCGATCCATTCGCGCAGCGTGAGCATGCCGTCGCACGACGCGCCCTGGTCTCCCATCTGCGTGACTACTTTATATTTTTTTGCGGCTTCAGTGAGAACGCGGGCTTCGTAGATGTCGTGCGTGAGCGGTTTCTGAAGGTAGAGGTGTTTGTTCAGCTGCATGGCGCTGAGTCCCACGATGGCGTGATTGTGATCGGGGATGGCGACGGTGACGGCATCGAAGTTCTTACTCTCCTTTTCAAACATCTCCCGCCAGTCGTAGTAGAATTTCACTTTCGGGAACTCCTTTCTCCGCGGCGCCGCCATGCGGTCATCCACGTCGCAGAGAAAAGAAACCACTGCATTTTTTTTCGGAGCGGTGGCGTAGTGATGAATATCGTTTTCGGCCTCTCCTCCACATCCGACTGCGGCGATGTACAATTTGTCGCTGGGTGTGACGTGGCCCAGACCGCTCACCGCAAAGCTTGGAATGATCGAAAAGGCTGCGGCGCTTTTTGTCGCGGTCTCGATGAACCTGCGCCTGGAAAGGCCCGTTCCGCTTTTATTCTGGTTCTCTTTCATGATGAAAAATATCGGTAAAAAATCTGGAGATCATTTCTTTGCGGCCTTCGCCTTCCCTTTTTTCACGAGGGGCCTGACGGAGACTTCTTTATAGAACACCACATCGTGCTCACCGTGGTTTTGCATCCCGATGTAGCCATATTCGGGCCGGCGGCCGGGATAAGGTTCGAAGTCAAATTTACGGGGTGGAACCGGATCGCCTTCTTTGTAGTCGGTCACGTTCACGCCGTTCACGGTGACGATGGTACGCTCACCGTCAAGGGTGATTTCAAAGGTGTTCCACTGCGGCCCCGGTTTGCCGGGCATGGCCATGGGTTTTGTAAAAGCATATAGCGTCCCCGTGGCGTGATACTCATCCTCGCCCGACGTCTCGGGGTGATTGTCGATCTGCACTTCGTAACCGTAAAAGACCGGCATCCAGGCTTCTTTCGGCTCAATGGGTATCCGGATAAAAAAACCGCTGTTGCTGTTTTCTTTTTCCATCCTGAACACGACGCGGATGGTGCAATTGCCAAATTTTTCTCCCGCCCAGTACAACAGTCCCATGCCGCCATGGGTCCTGATCAATCCGTCTTCGACGGTCATATACCCATCTCCAACATGTTTCCACCCGGTCAGGTCTTTGCCGTTGAACAGGTGCCGCCAGCCTTCGGTCGTATCGGAAGTCACAGGCGGTTTTTGCGCCGCGGAGCCATCGGGAGCGCCCGCCGTGGAAAACAGCGGCAGACACAAGAGGCTCAGAGTGATCAGCTGAATGAGTCTTTTTTTCATTGCGAAGTCGTTTTAGAAGTTTTTCCTGGCGAGCCGAAAAATTCGCGGCACGCCACCCTCAGCGCTTGAGGGACCGGTGCAAAATTTACACATTATATCTTCATACCTAAAAGGTATTTCTTTGGAAGGCTGGCGCCGGCCTCGGCCAGCAAACGGTTTTGCATCGCATTGCTTCAAAATGCCGGATTTCTCACCAGCCTTGGTTGCGCCGCCCGCGATTCCCCGACTATTTTTCTTTTCCCATTTTATCGGAAAGGTAAAGGATCGCATCCCCTTCGAACGGCGGCTTAAAGGTGACGGAAGTTGATCCGGAGGCAATCGGGCGCTGGGAGACCGTTCGACCCGTAGCAGGGTTAAACCATTCTCCAGAAAGCTCCCGTGAATCCGCGTTTCCTGAAAGGTTCACCGTGAACGCACCGCCCGACGGCGCATAGACCAGGTACTGCACTCCGGGCGGAGTGGTCGCCGCCAGGCAGTAGCCGGTTGAAGACAGTTCGGGATGAGGGAGTATCCTCGCAAGATCCAGTTTTCGGGAATATCTCAGCACATAGCCAAGGTTGTCGCGGAAGTTGTCATACCTGGCATGCGGCGCAGGACAGATGCCTTTTGCAGGGTTCGCGCAGAGATTCCGCTGTTGTCGCGGATACCACACCACGTACGGATCCATGAAAAGAACCTGGTTCCCGTTCATAAAATTCTCCCAGATATAAGTGCGGTTTTGCTGCGGCGTGTCATTCCACATCCCGAAATAGCTGTGGTCGCTGTCGTTGATATTGACTTTACAGGGCGGTTCCCCTTTTCCACAGGACCGGGTGGGCGAAACGCGCGCCAATGGGGCGACCCAATCGGCGTTCGAATTATACAGCACGTCGTCTGCTTCCGGATTGGGAACCGAGACTTCGCCATAGCCCACGGGATGCTGCAGCGGTTTTTGTTTTTCGTATTCCTTTATCAGGGAGATGATGTGGTCGTTCCACCAGAAGGAATGCGGGGGCGCTTCTTCCGAAACAATCCACAGTACGTTCGGCAAATCGTTGAGGCAATCAATGGTTTTCCGAACGTACGCATCCTGAAAGGCGGTGATGCGATTCGGTGCTGTCATGGTGGTGGACGCAACCGCCTCCTTGCCAAATGTGCCCGTGTATCCGTCGCCCACTCCGTTAACGTTGTTTTCG
>DASVOT010000489.1:0-2588 GCA_036383235.1 Chryseosolibacter sp. | reverse complement strand
TCATGTTGTTATTGGTCTAGGTATATATAATCCGCTGGTTTTGTCGTCGGTTGTTCATGGCGCAACAGGCGGGCCGTCTCAGGTGTTCAGTTTAACAAATCCGCCGTCGATGGGATAATCGCATCCGGTCACGAATCCGGCCTCATCCGAGCAGAGGTACAGGGCGAGCGCCGCGATCTCGGAAGGTTCTCCCATCCTTCCGATGGGCTGGGTGCGGGAGAGTTTATGGAACATTTCCTCTTCCCTGCCCGGGTAATTCGCCTTCAGGAATCCGTCGACGAAAGCGGTGTGCACCCTGGCGGGCGAAATACAATTGCACCGGATGTTATCGGCTATGTAGTCTTTTGCCACCGAGAGCGTCATGCTGAGTACGGCGCCTTTGCTCATCGAATACGCAAAGCGGTCGGAAATGCCCAACGAGGCGGCTACTGACGCCAGGTTAAGGATCACTCCGCCTCCCTGTGTCTTCATCTGCTGTATGGCCGCATACATGGCGTTATAGACGCCTTTTACATTTACATTGAATATCCGTTCAAAATCGTTTACGGTAGTCGTCTCCAGTCTGCCGATGTGGGCGATGCCGGCGCTGTTCACGAGAATGTCGAGGCGCCCTTCCTTCTGAATGATTTGCTGAAAGATGCCGGTGACCTCCTTCTGATCGGTGACGTTACAGCGAAACGGGAAGGCCTGCCCTCCGCCGGCCGCAATGCCGCTCGCGGTTTGCTCCAGCGCTTCGCCGTTCAGGTCCAGGACGTATACGGTGGCTTTCCGCGCGGCAAAAAGTTCTGCGATCGCTTTTCCGATTCCACTTGCCGCGCCGGTGATGATGGTGATTTTTTTTCCGAGATCAAACATGAGGGAAAATTAGTGAGTTTGGTGTCCATTTAAAAATGAATCCCATTCACTGCCCTGGTCGTTTAAATGATCTTTCAGAAAAATAGAATAAGACGGTTTGAAAGGTTTTTTCCGGAGATGCATTCCGGCCTCCTCCGGAGTGTAGTCGCCTTTCTTGGTGTTGCACTTCTTGCATGCTGTTACCAGGTTAGTCCATGAATCGACGCCGCCTCTTGCGCGCGGGATGACGTGGTCGATCGTAAGATCCTTCCGCGTTCCGCAGTACTGGCACTCATTGCTGTCGCGCTTGAAGATATTCTGCCGGGTAAGATTAACGCCCTTGTAAGGGGCGTTAACATATCGGTTCAGGCGGATGACAGAAGGCATTGGAAAGCTTTGCGTTACAGACCGCAATTTGTGGCCGTTGGCCGGCCGCACGAGCTCGCTTTTTTTCAGATAAACGAGAATGAAGGCCCGCTCCACCGAGCAAACCATCAGTGGACTGAAATCCTGATTCAAGACCAACACCCTCGTATTCATGAGGGTAAGATAAAACCAAATCTTTTAACTAGCAATAGTGTTTTTTTGGGTGGATATCTTTCTCCATTCAAAAAACAAAACGGTCATGTCATGATTCGCCGGATGGCGGACAGGCGGTGGGTGATCTTCCTGCTTTCCGCATGGAGTATACCCTCTTCCGTCAAATGATCGACTCTCACTTTTCCCGACGAATGAACGATCTTGTTTTCCGCGAGCAGTATACCGGTATGGACGACCTTTCCTTTTTCGTTTGAAAAAAATGCAAGGTCGCCCGGCTTTGAACCGGCCAGAGACTCCACGCCTTTACCCTGGTTAACCTGCTGGGCGGCATCGCGCAACAACCGATAGCCGCAGATCTTGAAGACCATCTGGGTGAACCCGGAGCAGTCTATTCCGAAAGGACTCTTTCCGCCCCATTGATACGGACTGTTGAGGTATTTCAACGTGATCGCACGCAGAAATTCGGCATCCCTTCTCTGTCCTACGTTCTTCGCTTCCCCGTTGAAGGCGAACTGCTCCTCCATCTTAAAAAGCTCCGAACTCGTGATGGGTATCATGCTGCCCATCAGCACGACCTGAGGAATCTTGTTATAAAGAAGGGTGGATGTAATATCCGTGGTGATTTTGAATTCCGCCTGGTTCAGGTGATTGAAATACTCTTTGGAGATCGAAAGATGCTGCTTGGCGTCGATCCATCCCTCGTACGCATCGAAGTCGACGCGTATCCTGATCCATTTTCTGTCGCGGGTGAGCTCGGCTACAGTATAGTGGTCGCCGAATAAAAGCTGGGTCACCTGTTCAGACTGGTCGGCCGGGTCTTTTCTCACCGGCACGAGGCTGAGGCGGCAAACGCCGAAATCCGTTTCCTGCATTGTTAACTGTTGTTCTATACGCAAACGCGACCGCCACTCTTAAAATTTCATCCGGTCGAGTTCTCTTTTCACATCGCGTTCCTTTATGCTATCGCGTTTGTCGTGAAGTTTCTTTCCGCGGCCAAGCGCAATCTCCATTTTGGCAAAACCGCGGTCGTTGATGAACAGCCTGGTGGGCACAAGGGTCAGGCCCTTCTCCTGGGCGCGCGACTCGAGTTTCGTCAACTCTGACCGCTTGAGCAGCAGTTTGCGTTCCCGGGTAGCCGCATGATTATAGTGCGTACCCTGTGCATACGGAGAGATGTTCACGCCTTTTACGAACAATTCGCCGTTGTTGAAATA
>DASVOT010000488.1:0-2361 GCA_036383235.1 Chryseosolibacter sp. | reverse complement strand
CAACGACGTCATGCCCACGAATGCCGACGGCACGATGCGCTTCAGGCAAAACAGCGACTTGTTCTATCTTACCGGCGTCGACCAGGAAGAGAGCATCCTGGTGTTGTGTCCTGATTTTCCCGAGGAGAAATACCGGGAGGTGCTTTTCGTGAGGGAAACCAACGATCAGATCGCGCTGTGGGAGGGGCATAAGCTGACGAAGGACGAAGCGCGCGAGGTCTCGGGCGTCCGCACCGTGGTGTGGGCCGGTGACTTCCATAAGATTTTCCACACCATGATGGTGATGGGAAATGTGGAGCATGTATACCTGAATACGAACGATCATTACCGGGCCGATGTTTCCGTCGAATCGCGCGACGCCCGCTTCATCAGGTGGTGTCAGGACAAATATCCATTGCACAAATACGAGCGCCTGGCTCCGCTCATGCACCGCCTTCGCAGTGTGAAATCGAAATGGGAAACCGGTCTGATGCAGAAAGCGTGCGACATCACTGAAAAAGCTTTTCGCAGAGTCCTGAAATTTGTGAAACCCGGGGTGAAAGAATACGAGATCGAGGCGGAATATGCCCACGAGTTTATTCGCAGCGGCTCGCGCGGATTCGCCTACGAACCCATTATCGCCTCCGGCGCGAACTCGTGTGTGCTGCATTACATCGCCAACGACCAGGTATGCCAGGGCGGGGACGTGCTGCTGCTCGACGTCGGAGCGGAATATGCGAATTACAACGCTGACCTCACACGCACGATTCCGGTCAACGGGAGGTTTACTCCGCGCCAGCGCGAAGTCTACAATGCCGTCTTGCGCATTCAGAAAGCAGCCATGAGCATGCTGAAACCGGGCGTGGTCTACTATGACTACCACAAGGAAGTGCAGAAGATTACCGAGGCGGAATTGATCAACCTTAAATTGCTCGACAGGCAGGATGTGAAAAACCAGAATCCGGAAAAGCCCTTGTTCATGAAGTACTTTGCTCACGGCACTTCGCACATGCTCGGGCTCGACGTGCATGACGTGGGAAGCATGTATCAGAAAATGGTGCCCGGCATGGTATGGACCGTAGAGCCCGGTATTTACATCCGCGAAGAAAACCTCGGCGTCCGCATCGAAAACAACGTGGTGATCACCGAATCCGGAATCCTGGACCTGATGCGGAATATTCCCGCCGAGGCGGAGGAAATTGAAGATCTGATGAACTCAAAATAAGTGTCATGTATAAAAAGGGCCTGGCGGTTCTCGTCCTTGCAGCAGCCAACGTGCTGGCGATGGCTCATGAGTTCTGGCTTGAGCCGGACAAATTTTATTTTAACGCCGGTGAAACTGCGCATGTTCATTTCCGCATAGGTGCTGATTTCATAGGCGACCCGTGGAAAGCGGAGCCCGATCGCTTTCAGCGGTTCGAACACCATGCCGGAAACCGGGCGTTCGACCTCAGGAGTCTGATAAAAGAAGGGAGCGGTGACCCTCTTGAGGTCCGCCTCGCCAGCGAAGGCACACATCTGTTGGTGATGGAGACAAAAAGAGCCTTTATCAAAATGGGTGGGGCGGACTTCACTGAGTATCTGAGGGAAGAAGGATTAGATAATATCTATTACGACCGGGAGAAGAATAAACTTTCTGCCGACAGCGCTACTGAACTTTATTCACGCTACTCGAAGCTGATTCTGCAGGCCGGGACTCGCGGTGACGAGACTTATAAGAAAGTCTGTAACCTGCCGATCGAAATTATCCCCGACAGCAATCCGC
Source organism: Chryseosolibacter sp. (assembly GCA_036383235.1). GTDB lineage: Bacteria > Bacteroidota > Bacteroidia > Cytophagales > Cyclobacteriaceae > Chryseosolibacter. The sequence continues at coordinate 617 of DASVOT010000488.1, read as the reverse complement.
TGGATATGAAAAAAGGAGATGCGATCCGGTTCAAGATACTCTATCAGGGTAAACCGTTGTTTGGCGCAAAAGTGAAGGTATGGAACCGCTATAACCACAGGACCACCGTTCAGAATATTTACAGCCAGCAGGATGGCTTCATCGAAACGCATGTCAGCAATCCTGGAACCTGGATGGTCAGTGTTGTGAACATGGTTCCGTCCAGGGATCCGGATGCCCGGTACCGCAGCTTTTGGGGCACCCTTGTGTTTGGGGTGCGCTAGCGATCCTGCAGAAGCCGAATTGAATAAGATCGCATCTTAACGTCAGCACATATGAATGATCAGATCCTATCCGGCCAGGCGCCGGAACCATTAGGTGCCTACCCGCATGCGCGCAAGGCGGGAAACCTGGTATTCCTTTCCGGGGTAGGTCCGAGAAAACGGGGATCAAAGGAAATTCCGGGCGTAACGTTGAGCAGCACCGGAGCGATCGTGGCTTACGATATTGAGAAACAATGCCGGAGCGTTTTCGAAAATGTTCGAAACATCCTGGAAGCCTCCGGTTGCCGGTGGGAAGACCTGGTGGACGTCACCGTATTCCTGACCGACATGAAAAAAGATTTCGACCTCTTCAAC
>DASVOT010000487.1:0-9725 GCA_036383235.1 Chryseosolibacter sp. | reverse complement strand
AAATACAAGGTTTTGTGAACGCTTCCGAGGTATCCGCCACCCTCTTTGAGGCTCCGTATTACATAGGTCCGGACGGCGACGTGGCGGCGAAAACCTATGGTCTGCTGATGGAAACGCTCAAGCAATCCAACATGGTCGGAGTAGGAAAAGTGGTGTTGCGCGACCGGGAAATCCCCCTTTTACTGGCGCCTTATGAAAAAGGGATCGTGATGTACCGCCTGCGTTATCCTCACGAGGTGAGAAGCGTCGATGAAGTGCCGATGCTTGCCAACGTAAAGGCGGACAAAGACCAGCTGAAGCTCGCCAAAACGCTTGTCGATTCCATGACAGTGAAGTTTTCGGACATTGAAATGAAGGATCATTACACGGAGGCGCTGAAGACGATCATCGATGCTAAAGTCGCAGGAAGAGAAGTGGTTATGGTTGCCGAAGAGGCTCCTGAAGTCGTCGATATCATGACGGCGCTCAAAGCGAGTATCGATGCTGCCAAGAAGAAGCCAATGGAAAAAGCCAAGGGCGAGACCGGCAAGAAAGAGAAAGCCGAGAAGGAGCAGCGCAAGAACCACAGGCGCAAAGCAAGCTGAGGCCTCGACTACGTGGAGAACCATCGTCCATGGAGGATTGCCAACAGGCTTATCTTCATCTCGCCCCGCTCTTCAGCCTGTCGTCATGCAAGTGAACATTATCAGCCACAGCTTTAGGAAGTAGAGAAGAAACGTTAATTTTGTAGCGATGGCTAAGATCATTCAGTTTCCGCTCAACCCGGCTCCGGAGAAATTTGGTCTGCAGCGCGCGCGAACGCCGAAGAAGAAAGACGGCGAAAAGCCGGGCCAGCTGAATCTGTTTACCGGAGGGAAGGTGGTTAAGCTGAACCAGCTTTCCATCTTTGAAGAGGCCCTGCTTCTCGACGAGCGCGGCGACATCAAGGAGGCGCGCCAACATTATCAAAAAGCAATTGAGCAAAACGACTGCGCTGCAGATGCATGGTGCAACCTGGGCATCATCGAATCCCAGGAGGGGAATTACTCCAAAGCCATTGACTGTTTTACCATGTGCCTGACACTGAATCCCAGGCATTATGAGGCGCATTATAATCTGGCAAACCTCTACGCTGAAGTTGGCAATCATGCGCTCGCAAAAGTGCATTACACCATCGCCATCGAGCTGGAACCAGCGTTCCCCAACAGCTATTTCAACCTGGGCCTCACCCTTGCGCTGGTAAAAGAATACCGGGAGGCGGTTCAGTACCTGAAAAAATACAGAGCCCTCGCACCTCCCGAAGAATATCAGCAAACCGACGACCTGATCTTCAAGTTGTCCACCACTCTGTCGTGACCGGTTGCGCCAGCTCCAATGAGATCTGTTTTACAAAGCGATAACTTCCGGGAAGTTTTTTTACTTCGCCTGACGTTCATCGAGGCTGAAGTCGTCCGTTGAGAATAAAACCTTTAATACGTGCGTTGTCCGCTTTCCCGAAGAATAGATTTCTTTTACGTCGCTTTCCCGCCGACGCCTCCCTGCAGCTTCCGCGCAGTCTGAAAACTTCCCGGAAGCCTTTGCTGCGCGGCATCCGAACTGGAACCCGGCACTGGAACCCGGAATCTGGAGCCCGGAACCCGGCACCGTTTTCGATTACTTGCTGACTTAAAAAGCATCCGGACTTCTGTCTGACGCGCTTCACCGAAAGCCGCAACCTGTTGCAGTGTTTTACGGGAATTCATCCGCGCATTTCCTTGAGTCACACGCGCGTCTTTCGCGCCGGCGATGGGTATGCCATTCAAAGTACCTAATGCTCAACGATCGTCATTAGAGGCCTGTAAAAGACTGCCGGGGGGAATTCCATGCCGGATTCGCTAGCTTAAACTTCATAACATAACCACGAAGAATATGGAGATCCTTGTACCATTATCATTCTTGCTTCTTCAGTTATGCGTGATCATCCTTTGCTACCGCGCAAAAAATTCCGAGTTGAAGTTACGCCAGTATCATTAGCCCTGTAACCTAAGAATCCGTATCGGCCTGAATGCGATTCAATGCAATGCGCAGGTATGTCCGCTCAGGCACTCCCATGAGACATACATGACAGGAACGTCAGCGGCGGGTTTGTGCGCCAAAGACCCCGGTGATTTCTCTAAAAGATGATATTCATTCACCGCGGGAAGCAGCAAACTGAATATTTCAACATAACTTTGGCTGGCCGCATGACCAGACTGCTCCTGATCTCGTTTTCTACCTTTTTCGTTTCCCAGGTCTTTGCACAGGAACGGGATACGGTGGTGCATTCAATTTTTCTTATGGGCGATGCCGGCGAACCCGATCTGAAAGGAAGTGCTGTTGTGAAAGTACTTCGCGAAGCCGTTGAGGCGTGTGGTGAAAATGCAACCGTGGTTTTTTTGGGCGATAATATCTACCCGAAAGGAATGCCCGAACGACAATCCCGAACGTTTCACCGGGCGGAAATTTCGCTGCAAAACCAGGTTGGCATGCTGGATGGACTGGAAGCGAAGGGAATTTTTATTCCTGGAAATCACGATTGGGCGCACTGGGGCAGGAGAGGCCTGGCGTACATCCTCAATGAGCAACGGTGGATTGATTCGCTCCAACGCGGCAACCTATCATTCCTTCCGGGAAACGGATGTCCCGGCCCGTCGCTCGTTGCGCTTACTGATAATACACTTCTGCTTGTTCTCGACACACAATGGTTCCTCCATCGGTGGGATAAGACGAGGGATGCGAAAATTTGCGGGGCTGCCACTACGCGGGAAGCGCTTGCGGTCGTGGAGGAAATATTCAAAACTCATCCGGGAAAAAGGATTATCGTGGCTGCGCATCATCCTCTGATTACGTATGGTGAGCATGGCGGCGTATTTTCATGGAAGACGCATCTTTTTCCCCTGCTGGACGTGAATAGGAGATTATATCTTCCGCTTCCTGTCATCGGCTCGCTTTATTGCTTTTATCGCAAATGGTTTGGCAGCATCCAGGATACGGCTCACCCCGTCTACAAAGAGTTCAGCCTCGCCCTCGAGCGGATCATGGACAACTATCCGGGATCGGTTTACGTGGCCGGTCATGAACACGCGCTGCAATATATCGTCAAAGATGGTGTGCACTTCATTGTAAGCGGCGCGGGTTCGAAGACACAGCCTGTGAAGAAAAAGGGAAACGCGGTTTTTGCCGAAGACGTCAGAGGCTTCGTCCGCATTTCTATTTACAAGCATGGAGGACTGTCGTTCAGTTTTTACCGGGCGGACGAAACTTTTCCTCGCGGCAAAACAGTCTTGAACAAGGTACTCGAACGCGCTCCCGCGAGCTTGCCTCAGAAGGAGATCCACGGTGCAGATCACTGAGAGCTGATATTGCCGGTTAGAGAAGGCGAAGGATTCCCGGGACAAAACAGTGACACCAGGTTAACAGGAAAACTTCTCTTGTGACCGGGGAAGCGCCGCGATCAAAGGCGTTATACATCGCGCGGTGTTTTGCAGGACAGGAAACCACATTGCAGTCACAGCCGCTTCGAATGGGTCCGCCTTCCACGACAGCATGGAATCCCGATGAGGAAGTGCTCATTCTTGTCACCACACTTTGTCGTCACGCTGCGCGACTCTCAAGCGATGTTCTGTGCGCGGGATCGGCTTCTCTTTCGATGTGGGAAGAATATGGTACACATGTAATCCCCTTCCGCGCAATGTTTACGGAACTTTGCCACTTCGGACGGCGAAAGTGCCTTGCGCATAAACTATGCTTCGATACCTTTCAAGGAACTTCCTGCTCCGCCTGATCATTCATTGCCTTCCTCTTCGGCCATCATGCCCTGTCCGGACCACCGGCAATAACGGTCGTTGGTCTTCTTCGCTGACCTTTTGATCCTGCGTGGTCTTTTCAAGAGCCGGTTGAGGAACGATATTTTTATTTCATGCAGGGAATCAGAGGAAGTTACAGTAATGAAAAGAATTGTTGGACTGTGGGTACTGTACCTTGGTACCGGTTTGTGCGCTTTTTCCCAGGTAGACACATCCTATATTTACAATGTTAACATGCCTTACGGCGTGCTGGACCTGCGCCTGGCAAAATCGCCAACGCGGTATTACTATTTGCAGGAGGGAATCACCTTTAGCTATCGCGAAAGCGCTCCCGGCGTCAGGACGAACACGTATACGAGCATGACGAATTGGAACACGAGCGCTTACGGGCAGGGCAACCTGCGCGAGGTGAACGGCACGGCGGATAATTTTGTGATGAATTATCGCCTTTTGAAACCGCCGCATTACGACGCAAACTATTCGCCGGGATATCCCATCATCATCATGTTCCATGGCGCGGGCGAATCTGCGAATTGCTGGATCGATGAAAGATGTTACTGGGCAACGGCGAGCTACAACCCTGTGACGAACAGCCCGCCGGCTCCGACCGACCAGTTTCACAAACTGCTGAACAACGACCGCAATCTCTTGCACGGTGGCGCCCAGCATCTCACCGCAGTCAACCTCGCAGGTTCAAGGCTCCCGGACGATCCCTCGATGCCCGAACGCGCTTTTCCAGGCTTTGTCTTATTTCCACAAAGCCTGAACGGATGGGGCCCGCACACCACAGTTGAAGATGCAATCCGGATCCTGAGGCTGATCATCAAGAAATATAACATCGACGAGAGCCGCGTATACATACATGGCTTGTCGAACGGCGGCGGCGCGGTTTTCCAGGCATTGAAACGAGCGCCCTGGTTGTTTGCCGCCGCGCTGCCCATGTCCGCAGTGAACGACGGCGCGATTATCAACCAGGGAATGGTTCCAGAAGTGAGTAAGATTCCCTTATGGATTTTCCAGGGGGGGCTCGATATCAATCCCACGCCGGGAAGAACGTACAACGTGGTAAGAAATTTCCGTGACGCCGGCGGAGACGTGCGCTATTACCTCTATGAAAACCTCGGTCATGGCACCTGGAATACCGCTTACAAGGAACCGGATTTCTTTTCCTGGATGCTGCAGAAAAGAAAATATAATCCTCACATCTACTACGGAGACCCCGTCATCTGCAATACTACACAGACGGGCGTCCGCCTGGGGTTCTCCAAAGGATTTTTTGCCTATGAGTGGCAGCGCGACGGCCAGGTCATTCCCGGAGAAACCGGCCCGGAGATCACCGTCAGCACGCCCGGAACCTACCGCGGCCGGTTTAGTCGCGACCCTTCTGGCAGCCATTGGGAGCGATGGTCGGAGCCGATCGTTGTGAGTGAAATGAACCCAGCCAAACCCGCTGTGCAGGTGATCGGCACCGCGCACCTTCGGGGTCCGGGACTGGCAAGCACCGATGCAAACAATACCGTTCAGCTGCGATCAATTGAACAAGCAGAGCTGTACAGCTGGTATAAAGACGGATCGCCGATCAATTTTTCCGGAACGGATGTCGACGATACGCTGCGCCTTGCCACATTCACGAGCGCATACTCGGGAGGGAATGGCGCGTACACGCTCGTGGTGAAGAACTTCAATTGCCCGAGTCCGCCCTCAGACCCCGTGAATTTATTTTTTAACGATTCGTCACCCGTGACGATGTCGATCAGCGGCGATGCGTTTGGATTCAAGGGAACCGTTTCGAATTCAAGCATCTTTCTGAGTTGGAATGACGTTTCCAGCCTTGAGAAAGGATACGAGATATGGAGACGGAAAGCGGGCACAGCCGATTTCAGATTCGTGGCGAAGACCGCCGAAGATGCGATATCCTATCTGGATTCAGGCCTCGATCCATCGACTACCTACGAATATAAATTGAGAGCCGTAAACAACTCCGGCAGGTCGAACTATCTGCCGTCGAACGATGTGGCCGTCAATTACAGCCTGACTACGCTCGGCGATTTTCATTATCCGGCACCGCCACAGGCTCTTTCTGTGGTGTCAAACACGTTGAATTCCATTACCCTTTCGTGGAAGGACGCAAAGGATGAGAGCGGGATAAAAGAATATTATGTCTATTATAACAGCGATTCCATCAGTACGGGAAGCAACGCGACTACCTACACCCTCACGGGCCTTCCACAGAATTCTGTATACACCGTTACCGTGAAGGCCGTAGATCATGGAAATCACTTCTCGCAACCCTCCAACCAGGTGATCGCCACCACTTATCTGTCAGGGCTTATGTACAAGCACAGCACCGGGGCGTTTGAATATCTCGACGATTCGGCGATGGTGGCAACGATGCAGACACCCGAATTCACTGGCTGGGTACCGAATTTTACACTTCAGCCTCGTACGCAGGAGGATTATTTCAATTTTGAATTTACGGGATACCTCTACATCGAAGCGGAGGGCACGTACTACTTCACGCTCACCTCCAGCGATGGAAGCCGGCTTATTCTCGACGGAAATGTGATTGCGGATAACGACGGAAGGCATGGCACAAAAACCGTCGCGAGTGATACCGTTTACCTCACCGCGGGGCCACACGCCATCGACGTCCTGTATTTCGACGATGTAGGCGTGCATAACCTCACGGTCCAATACAAAGGGCCGGGCGTGGGCGACGGGACGACCTTTGTCACCATCCCCGATTCGGCTCTCCGAAGCGGAAACTATTTTCCACCTGTTCCACCCGGGGCACCGGCGACCCTTGTAGCCAACGGAGTGGGTATGAGCCGGGTTGACCTCAGCTGGGAATTTACCGATGACGCGGAAACGGATTATGAGGTTTACCGATCCCCTTCGGAGGCCGGACCATTTGATATCGTGGCCCGCGCGACAGCCACCAGCGTCACGGATTCCATCGGACTGCTTCCAGGTACCGTCTATTACTATAAGGTGAAGACGGTGAACCGCAATGGCACGTCAGGATTCTCACCGAGCGCTTCGGCGGAAACGGCCGCCGACGGAATTGCGCCTTCGATTCCACGCAACCTGCAGGTGATCAGCAAGACGCTCACCAGCGTCGCATTCTCGTGGGATCCGTCGACAGACAACGTGGCGGTTACTGGCTATGAAATATTCTCGGGCGGGCAGCTGATCGGCACATCGCCCACCCATGCCTTCACCGCAGAAAATATCGAACCCAATACGCAATACGACTATACCGTGCGCGCCCTGGACGCAACAGGAAACAGATCCGACCCCTCCGATCCGCTGGGCGTCACGACAAAATCCTCAGCCCTATTCTATTCGGCGGCGACCGGCAACCTGAACGAGCTTTCGACCTGGCACAGGAACGCTGACGGTACCGGAGAGATGCCTCCGAATTTCTCTGACAACGGCCAGTATTTTGTTATCAGCAACAGAACCTCCACAGCGCTGGGCGGGCCATGGACCGTGGGAGGAAACGCCTCGAGGGTGATCCTTTCCTCCGGCGTGACCCTGACTGCAGACCAGGCGTTTTCCGCGTTCGTAGAACTGCAGGGCACGGCCGTGCTGAATCTCAACCATACCAGCGCGCCGATCCTGCTGAAATTGTCGCCGCAGTCAACTGTTAATTTCAACGCGTATCCCTCCATTCCCGCGAATACGTATGGAAGCATCATCCTGTCAGGGTCTACCCCCAAGACATTTGATCCGGACACCACGACCGTGCTCGGCGACCTGACCGTTAACGAGGGCCTTGCCCTCAAGGGCGCGCCGCACAACAGCTCACACATCCGCCTTGCAGGATCTCTCACGCTTTCCGGCTCCCGCAATGCGACCGCCGCCGATAACAGCGTACACCTTGAATTCATTTCCGGCAGCGCGCAGACCGTATCGACCAACAGCGACCTGCACCTTTACCGGATCATCTCAGGGGAAAACCAGGTGTTGACGGTAACCAATCCTGCCGCAACACCGGTAAAGATCGGCCTCGGATCGTTGAACGGGGGAGGGCTGTTGCTGGCTAACGGCTCGGTCCTCAACGTTAACAACCATTCCATCATTCTCCAGGATGCAGCGGTGGTCAATCCCGGAGACCAGAAGGGCCGGTTGGCCATGGACGGCGGTGACCTGTCCATCACTTCCACAAGCGGTCAGCAAAGCAACCTCTATTTCGACGCCGCGCATCACCGGGTAAACTACTTCGAGGTGGATCTTTCCGGCGCCGGTATCCTTTCAATACGGGAGCCATTGGCAATTGCTGAAGGTATCAAAGTGAAAAATGGCACCCTTGCATCCGGCGGGAATATCACCTTGCTGGCTACGAGCGAGCAGACCGCCTCCATCCATCGGATCGAAAACGGAGGCCGCATCACCGGTGAGGTCGCGGTACAGCAATATCTTGAAGCCCGCGGCACCTCCTACCGCTATTTATCCGCACCGGTCAGCGACGTGAATGTCGCCGAATGGCAGGGCTCTTTCCCCATCACGGGGAAATTTTCCGGTTCTTCCTCCGGAGCGGGTCTGCCGGATTCGCCATCGTTGTTTTTTTATCGGGAAGCCAGCGGGGGCTGGGTGGCCTATCCGCCGCCGGGAGGATCGAATACGGCACCGATTGAAAGAGGCGTCGGGTATGCGGCGCTGCTGAGGAATGAAACGAACCCCATCATCCTTTCCGAAAAGGGAGCCCCCTATCAGGGTACCATAGCCTTCGGGTTATCGCCCTCCGCAGGCGGAGCGTCGAGCGACGGCTGGAATTTCATCGGGAATCCGTTTGCCTCACCGATCCTTTGGGATAACAGCGCAGAGGCGTGGACGCGATCCGGTATCTGTAACGTAATAGCTATGCGCCATAACAGTGTGGTCAATGGGCAGGTCAGAAGCCAGGTGGTCTACTATGACGCCGCGCTCGGCGGCGGAATCGTTCCCCAGGGCGAGGCTTTCTGGGTGAAAACTTTCACTTCATCGCCGGCGCTTTCCATACAGGAGCAGGCGAAAGCCGATTCAATCGAAGAAGTCACCGTGCCTGCCACTGTGCGCTACCTTGTGTTAAACCTCCGCCAGGGCGAGCTCCGCGACCCGGCTTATATAATCTTTACCACGGGAGCGTCGGATGGCTATGATCCGCAATACGATGGCCGAAAACTGAAGAACTATGGGCTCTTCAACCTTTCGACCCTAGCGCAGGATACGATGCGCCTTGCGATCAACCATGTCAGCGCCGAATCCTGTTCGGTGACCGTCAGGCTCGACGTTGCCAACGTGCAACCCGGGAGCTATTCGTTTTCCTTTGAGAACATGCAATCGTTGACCGACATCGGCGAGATGGTGCTCCTGGACAATTTCAGCGGAACGCGTATCGCGGTAACCGGCGCCGAATACCCTTTTACCGTGACGTCAGATCCGAATTCATTTGGAAGGAACAGGTTCGCCCTGGTGTTTAACAAGCAGGCGCTTGATGTTTCCACACCCCGGGCGCAGGCCGCGGACGTCTGCGCTCCTGGCCCCGGAACGATCCTGGTGACCGACTCACAGACGGGAGTGTCGTATTACGCGGTGGATGAGAATGGGAAGCCGATCTCCGGGGAGGTAACCGGCAACGGGCAGGCTGTGGAACTTCCCCTCATGCCGGATGTGCTTGTGGCGGGCTCAAACAGCATCAGGATCAGCGCAGGCTTCCCCGGCTGCGACCGCCAGCTTTTGGGAGGAGCGGTGGTTGTAAACTACGTAACAGGCCTGGAGGTGACCGCTCCGGCCGACGTCTCCATCTGCCGCGGCGAGGACGTTACCCTGGAGGCTTCGGGCGCCCCTGCCGGGGGATTTTACAAATGGTATGACAATAACGGCAACGCAATTGAAGGAGCTTCCGGAAACACGCTCTCCGTCTCCGATGTGTTGAAT
>DASVOT010000486.1:0-4426 GCA_036383235.1 Chryseosolibacter sp. | reverse complement strand
GTACATTTCGGTTAACAAACAGTTCATCGGTCGCAAACCCAATACCACGTACAGCGCGTCGCGCGAAGGGAAAAAAGCCTTTCATGCACACCTCAAGGAACTTGAAAACCTTATTAAAACACAGCCCAAATAATTTTTTATTGATTAACTTTGAATTGCAAAGTACTTTTACACACAAAAAATTGGAAGCGCCATGGTCCCCAATGACGCAAGGATACTGCTCCGGGCATATGGCCGGCATCCCATGCATGCAATGTCAATGCCAGGTGCCATTCGACCGACGCCGGCTGAGCGACAGCGCGATTTTCGGCGCGCCGGCTTCACGCCCCGGATGCCACCCCAAAACGAGAAGAAAATGATCCGCGCAATCATCAAAATAAGGCGGTATCGCCTCTCGTTTTTTCGACCGGTGGTATCTTTGCCATGCGCCGCATGCACTGCCCCTGATCCGCGAAATGAACTTGTCTGAAGAATGAAACCGCTCACAAAAACAATCATCGCCATCTGCACGTTCAGCGTTGCAATGGCCGCGCTGGAAAGCGCGGTGGTGGTCTACCTCCGCGCCCTCTATTACCCGGAAGAATTCACGGTCGCCTTCCGACTGATCGACGAGAAAATCGTTCTTGTGGAGCTCGCAAGGGAGATCGCTACCCTTGTCATGCTTGGGACTGTAGGCTTTTTGTCAGGAAGAAATCTCAAGGAACGACTTGCATACTTCTTTCTCACCTTCGCGGTCTGGGATATATTTTATTACGCGTGGCTCAAAGTATTTATCGACTGGCCCGTCTCAATTTTTGACTGGGATATCCTTGTCCTTATTCCCTTCGCGTGGCTGGGCCCGGTGTTGGCGCCCCTCATTTGCTCGCTGACAATGATCCTGCTGTCGCTGGCCCTGCTGTTCTCTCCTAAGCGCGTTTCCCGCCCGGTGTGGTTTTTATTGACCGCCGGGAGCACGTTCATCCTTTACACTTTTATGAGGGACTATGGCTGGCTGATTGTCGGGAACGGGTTTCTCAGCGACTACGCCGGCATCCTGCGCAACCCGGATTTTATCAGCCTGGCGTCCGGGTACAAGCCACAACCGTTTCAATGGTGGATGTTCTGGCTTGGGGAACTATTCATTCTCTGCGGCGTCGGTCTTCAATACGGCGGATTCAAAGGACTTTTTAAACAAAGACCGGCGTGGTAACGAGTGGCCGGAGACTTTGATCGCGCCCCGGAAATCGGTGTAGTGAAGATATTTCTCGATGTTCATCCAGAGAACCTCCGACCCGTCCGGCGCATGGCCCCGGACAACGAAGGGCCGGACATTATCACGCCCGGAATTTTCTGTAATCGCGGTGGACGTCCAGGTTTTGCCGTTGTCGGCGGTCGACCATTTTTCAATTTCGAAAATTCCGTTTTTCTCCCGGGAAAGATAAACCTGTGACGGGTCGTCATGGTCCAGCACGATTCCACCCGAATAATTCGGCTCACGCTCCCTGGCACCCGGAGGTGTCTGAGGAAACCATCCGCCGGAATCCACCAACCTGTAATTATTCCACGTGCCTTTGTCGTACGTTGCATAGTAATAGATATGACTGCTGTCACTCGGAAACCTTGAATACACGATGACCGGATCACCCGACCGGCTCCCGGCCACGTCCCATACCCACGCCTTTTCGCCCGTAGCCTTCGCGTCGTAAACAAGGTCCGCTTCTCGCGGATCAAAGGGAAGATCCGACCAGCTTTTGATCGTCACGCCGTTCGCCTTGTACAGTGCGCCTGCCCGGTACTTCGCATAGTAGATTGAGTTGGTTGGCTCCACGTTCGGGTGCCCGTCGGTGAAAGCGAAGTGGATGACGCTCTTATCGTCTGACGCCACTTTGAGATACGGACGGCGGTCGCGGTAGATCCTCTCCGGAAGAATGAGGATCTTTCCCATTTCCCAGTGATGGCCGTTGTCTTTCGAGACCGAGAAATTCGGTTTGAAATCCGCACCGCGCCAGAAGAGGTACAACGTGTTGTTCTCCTCCGACAACCGGACAATATTCGCGTAGGTGTACGTGTTTGAAAGTCCGGCGTAGGCCAGGGTGTCGTTTAGCCTCAGTTTCCCGACCGGCTCCCACTCTGAAATGTCCTCCGCTTTGTTCGCCCGCGCGAGAAAAATGGGCGAGTTTCCTGTGGCATGCCTGGAATAAAAAACCATCAGTTTCCCCTCCGGATCCATCAATAGGCTGGGGTTATCGTGGTCGTCCTTCTGAAAGTGTTCGTGCAACGTCCGGGTTTCAACCGTATCTCTTTTGTGATCGTAAAATCCGACGACGATGTTGCCGAGGCTATCCACCCAGCCCGCGTACGTCCGCTTGTATTTTCCTTCGTAATAGATTGCCCGCGGGTCTGAGAACCAGCACCACGCACCGTCATTAGTGAGAGACGGATATGACTCGCCCTTTTTGCTGTCCGGTTGGCCGCAGCTGCAGCAGATGATCCAGACGATGCAGCAGGGAAAAATTGTGGTGATGCGGTACATCATGTCTAAGTTGTCTGCAAAATAGCGGTTTGACGCGAATGTCGAAAGAATATACTACTAACGCGGACGGGCAGCGACGTGGTTTAGCTGCCAATTGCCTATTTTTGGGGAGCAACCCAGCGGGCATGAACAAAAACTTCAAGCAGAACGAGCGGGAACTGGTGAAAGTGGCGACCTTTTTCAAGAAGCAGAGCAGGAAGCTCATTGCCGAAGGAAAGCTAGGCGAAGAACATGCAAAAGTGGAGGAAGCGGTCGACCGCTTCATCGAGCACCTGGATCAGCACGCGAATACGAGGGCGTTTATCCTGGAGCAGCGCGAATACCTGAAAAAACTTGTGAAGGACAATGCGCAATGCCCCCAATGCCGGCAGCGGGACATGCTTAAACTCGTCGGGTCCGAGAAGAACGAAAAAGGGTGGAAGAGCAACCGGTACAAGTGCCGTCGTTGCAATATCCTTTTCACCTGGAAAATGCCGAATAATCCGTGGGATATGATTGAGTACATACAGGACGTTCTGCAGGGCATCGATGAAAAGATCAGCAACGGGTCGGCCAGTGCCGAGGAGCAGGCAGCAATCGCACACATGAGGGCCAACCTGGAGAAACTGAAGCCCGTGATCGACGCGCATGACCAGGACTACAACGCCATGGTGGCAACGGACTCTGAAATGGAAAAACTGGTGCATGAATTTAAAAATTCCCTCCTCATCGAGAAAATCAAATTGGACACCTGGGAGAATCGCTGAACGTTTGGATACGGAGGGGCCTCCCGGGGCGATGAAGCGAACAGCGTAAGAAAAAAACCATTGCGCAAGTTGAAAACTTTCGCAAAGTTACGATCAGAAAGACGCAGAAGCTTGACAACGATCTAACGAACCCGCGCAGTACAATGAGTTTTCTGAACGTATCCGGCATCGCCAAAAAAGGAGAAGGCGGGTTTTTAATGAGTAACATCAGTTTCTCGCAGCGGAAGCTTGAGAAGCTGGCCATTGCAGGGGAGACAGGCGCCGGCAAAAGCACGCTGCTGAAGATCGTCGCCGGTCTGGTTCAGCCCGAAAGTGGGGAAGTGATATTTGAACACGAGAGAGTGCGAGGTCCTGCCGAACAGCTTGTACCGGGACATCCTGCGATTGCATACCTGTCGCAGCATTTCGAGCTGCAAAAATTCTTGCGCGTCGAACAGGTGTTGAATTACTCCAACAAGTTTCCCGCTAAGGATGCGCAGAAACTGTTTGAGGTCTGCCAGATCACGCATTTGCTGGGACGGAGGACAGACCAGTTGTCGGGAGGCGAAAAACAGCGCATTGCAATCTGCAGGCTGCTGATTTCCTCACCCCGCTTGCTCTTGCTCGACGAGCCTTATTCACATCTCGATCCCGATCATAAGTCGGTGCTGAAGGCGGTGGTCCGCGACATCGGCCGCAAGCTGAAGATCACGTGCACGATCGTTTCTCACGACCCGATGGATACCCTCTCATGGGCCGAGAAGATGATCGTGTTGAAAGACGGGCCACTCGTCCAGGAAGGGAAGCCCCTGGTCATCTACAAAGAGCCGCTGAACGCCTACATCGGCGGACTTTTTGGTAAGTACAACCTCATTGAGCCTTCCATGTTCAGGACATTTTCGGCGATTCCCGCAATCAGGCGCAGCCTCGCCAAAGCCGGCCAAAAGAATATTTTCATCCGGCCGGAGCAGTTCAGGCTGGTGAGGGAGAGTGAACGCGCGCTAAAGGGGAAGGTGAAGGAAATCATTTTCTACGGAAGCCACCGCGAGCTGCAGATCGCCGTAGCAAAATACACGATCACAGTGAGAAGCGACAAGGAGGGAATCGAGCCCGGCGCTGTCGTGTATGTCACGCTTGGAAGAGGACCCTTATCCTTCGTTTAGCTTTTTTTTCCGCCTTGAGGTCGTGC
>DASVOT010000485.1:0-6272 GCA_036383235.1 Chryseosolibacter sp. | reverse complement strand
ATGCAGCAGGATGTACATCATGATAAAAAAGAAACTTGCGATCGTGAAGGTGAACCAGCCCCCGTGCGCAAACTTGCTGAGGTTGGAAACCAGGAACGATCCTTCAATGGAAAAGAGCAGGAGGCCAAGCAGGATCGCTCTCACGGTTGATTTCCGCGAAGCCGAAAAATAATAGATCAGCAGGGAGGTGGTCATCAGCATGTCAAAGGTGATGGCCAGCCCATAAGCACCTTCCATCCGCAAGGACTCCTCGAAGATGAACACCACCAGGATGCAGCCCAGCATCAGGATCCAGTTGATGGCGGGGATGTAGATTTGTCCCTTTACCTGGCTTGGGTATCGCACCCGCGTGGAGGGCCACAGTTTTAGTTTCATCGCCTCGTTGACCAGCGTGAAGGTGCCGGAGATGAGAGCCTGGCTGGCGATGATGGTGGCCATGGTCGCCAGGAGCACGCCAAAGATCAGGAAGCCTTCGTTTTGAGGCATGATCTCAAAAAACGGAAGTTTCGTGCCCAGTGTCTGACCCTTGTGCTCCAGCAGCCAGGCGCCCTGACCGAAGTAGCTGAGAAGCAAAGCGATTTTTACAACCACCCAGCCCACGCGGATGTTGCTTTTGCCGACGTGTCCGAGGTCGGAATACATGGCTTCCGCTCCCGTGGTACAGAGGAAAACGGCGCCCAGGATCCAGAACCCTCCCGGGTAGGTCACCAGGAGATGGAACGCGTAGTAGGGATTCACGGCCTTCAGGATCTCGGGTTTGAGGATCAGGTGTGAAAAGCCGATAATGGCGATGAAGGTGAACCACAAGATCATGACCGGCCCAAAGGTGCGGCCCACCACCGTGCTTCCGAACTGTTGGAACACGAACAACGCCACGAGGATGACAATGACGATGGTGATAATGGTGTTGGTGGAGATCGACTGATCGATGGCGCGAAGACCTTCGACGGCAGACGTCACGCTGATCGCCGGGGTAATGAAACCATCCGAGATCAGGGTGGCGCATCCGATGACAGCGGGGAAGATCACCCAGCTCGCTTTGTACCTGCGGACGAGCGCGTAAAGGGCGAAGATCCCTCCCTCACCTTTGTTGTCCGCGTCGAGCGCGAGGTAGACATATTTGAAGCTGGTGATAGCCGTCAGCGTCCAGAAAACACACGACAACCCTCCCAGAATAAGTTCCTCCGAGATCTCATGCGGCCCGACGATGAAACGGAAAGTATAAATGGGAGACGTGCCAATGTCTCCGTAGATAATCCCAAAGGCAATAAGGATTCCGGCCGCGGATAACTGCGTAGAGTGTTTGCTATTGGACTCTGTCATGGTTACTGTACGCCGTCTTTCGGACGGGCGATAATCAGCCGATTACTTTTGTCGTATGAAAAATAACTGACCAACCAGTTTATAAAAACAAAGAGCTTGTTCCGGAACCCGATCAGCGAAAGCAGGTGAACAAACATCCACACAAACCATGCAAAGAACCCCTGAAACCTGAAGGCCTTTATGTCGGCGACGGCCTTGTTTCTCCCGATGGTCGCCATGCTTCCCTTGTCATGATATTCGAAAGCAACCAGCGGTTTTCCTTTCAGCAGGCGGTCGATATTGGCGGCCAGCAATTTGCCTTGCTGCATAGCAGGCTGCGCCATCATCGGGTGGCCGTTGGGAAACTTGGGATCGCCCTCCATCAGCGCCACATCGCCGATGGCGAAAATATTTTCATATCCTTTCACCCGGTTGTAGGCGTCTACTTTTAATCTTGATGAACGGGCGAAGGTGCCGGCGTCGAGGCCGGTTACGGGGTTGCCCTTTACCCCTGCCGCCCAGATCAAAGTCTTTGTGACGAGCTGTTTTCCGTTGTTGAAAAGGACATGGTAGCCGTCATAGGATTTCACGGCAGCGTTCAGATGCACGTTTACGCCCAGCTCGGTGAGATATTCGGTCGCTTTCTTTCCGGCCATTTCAGACATGCCGTTCAGCAGACGCGGGGTCGCTTCCACCAGGTGAATATCCATTCTGGTAACGTCCAGTTCCGGATAATCTTTCGGAAAAACGTGTTTTTTAAGCTCGGCCATAGCGCCTGCCAGCTCCACACCTGTCGGCCCGCCGCCGACAATCACGTAATCCATGTAGCTGTTCATAAGCTCCTCGTCTTCAACCAGCAGCGCGATCTCAAAATTCTTGATGACGATGTTTCGCAGCTTGATCGCGTCGATGATCGTTTTCATGGGATGCGAATTTTTCTGCACATCGGCCAGGCCGTAGAAGTTGGTTTCCGCTCCGCTGGCGATGACAAGATAGTCATACTTCACGCTGCCTATCGAAGTTTCGATACAATTGTTTTGCGGCTGCACCAGGCTCACTTCCCCGAGCCGGAAATAGAAATCCTTCTTGTGTGAAAAGAGCTTCCGGAACGGAAACACGATTGAGCTGGTCTCCAGCGCCGAGGTGGCAACCTGATAGAGCAGGGGTTGGAACGTATGGTGATTGTATTTATCGAAAAGGACGACCTGCGTGTTGTTCGTTGAGGCCAGTCCCTTCGCTACTTCCAGTCCTCCGAAACCACCGCCGATAACGATGACACGAGGTTTGCCCAGGTCTGCGATACGCGTCTGCGTTGTTATTAATTTGGGCATTGATATCTGTTACTCCTGTTTCTCAACGGTGGCAAATTTAAATGCCTTTTGCCAATGACAAAAAGAAAGTACCAGAATGTTGGAAATGGTTAATTTGGAGGATTAGCGCCATTTCGGGCAGTTAAACACACATTTATATATTTTATATGTTGCCTCACAACCGGCGTGGAATTTCCTATTTTTGTTTTCAGAACCCCCAATTGTTATGAGTATGTCGTCAAAGCTGCTGTATGTTGTTTTGCTGCCGGCCGTGATGCTGTCATGCGAAAGCCGGGAAAAAGAATCCCTTCAAGTGCAGGTAGACTCCCTGAAGACCGAGCTTGCAAAAAGCATGCAGGCGACCAGGACGCTGGGCGAAATCGGTGTGCTGCTCGACACCATCGATGCCAGCCGCCAGCTATTGCGTGTCAGCCTCGAACAAGGCACACCTTATGACGATTATGCGGAGCGCCTCAGGGATGTCAACAACTACATTAAAACCACCGCCCAGAAGATCGAAAGCCTCGAGCAAAATCTCAAAACTTCTTCCGCAAACACCAGGTCGTTTGCCAGGACCATCAAGCAACTGAAGGCTGACCTGGCCAAAAAAGGCGAAGAGGTGACTTTCCTGCAGGAGCAAGTTGAAAAGTTTCGGAACGAGAACCAGAACCTCATCATAACGGTAGACCTGCAGGATGCGGAGATCGCCGACAAGCAGGCCCAGATCGACGCAAAGTCGCAGGAACTCGCGCTGATTGAAGCGCGCGTGCAGGAGCTGATGATACAATCCAAGGTATCCGAAGCGGAGGCGTATTACACGCGGGCCCAGGCCATTGAGAAAGCGGCCAATCGCACCAAGCTGGCCCCGAAAAAAAGAAAAGAAACCCTGCGCGAGGCGCTGGATCTGTATAAAAAAGCCCTGTCGCTGGGCAAAAGCGAGGCCCAGGCCAAAATTACAGAGCTGGAAGCAAGACTTTAGCCGTTCTTTTCAGTTTTACTTACTTTAGGGCTGTTTTTGCGACAGCCTTTTTCTTTTCTTATGGTACTGGACATTTTCTTAACTTTTTTCCTGGTCCTCCTCAACAGTTTTTTCGTAGCCGCCGAGTTCGCCATCGTAAAAGTCAGGGCGTCCCAGATAGACATCAAGGCAAAGGAAGGGCACCGCATGGCCGCCCTGGCCAAGCACATCACGGCCAACCTGGACGCGTACCTCTCAGCCACCCAGTTAGGCATTACCATTGCCAGCCTCGGGCTGGGATGGATCGGCGAAGATGTTGTCGCAGAGCTAATCCTCAAGCTCTTTCACCTGGCAGGAGTTGAGCTGGGTCCGGAGAACGCCCATCGCATCGCCCTGCCCGCGGCGTTTATCGTCATCACCATTCTCCACATTGTTTTCGGAGAGCTCGCACCGAAATCCTATGCCATCCAGAGACCGGAAAGCACCACGCTCTGGCTCGCCGGACCCCTCAACGTGTTCTTCTGGATATTCAAACCCTTTATCTGGCTGCTGAATGGCTTCTCCAACACGGTGCTCAGGCTCATCGGCATAACGCCTTTGAAGGAAGCCGAGGTCCACTCGCCCGAAGAACTCCGGCTGATGGTCGAGCAGGGAAAGAAAAGTGGT
Organism: Chryseosolibacter sp.; assembly: GCA_036383235.1. Taxonomy (GTDB): domain Bacteria; phylum Bacteroidota; class Bacteroidia; order Cytophagales; family Cyclobacteriaceae; genus Chryseosolibacter. The sequence goes on along the minus strand of DASVOT010000485.1, from coordinate 2,036 downwards.
ATCATTGAGGCGCGCAAATACGAGATCATCCGCAATGCTTTCGACTTCGCGGAGCGTTCCGCGCGCCAGGCCATGGTCCCCCGCACGCACGTCTTCGCCGTCGAAAAAACCCTTCCGGCAGAGAAAGTCATCGACAAGATCCTGGAGAACGGCTATTCGCGTGTGCCGGTATACGAGGGAACCATCGATCACATCGCGGGAATCATTTTCACCAAGGATCTTTTATTGAAGCTCCACACGCGCAAACCTTTTTCCGTCGAGGCCATCATCCGGCCGGCTCACTACATTGCATCCAATAAAAAGCTGATCGACATCATGCGCGATTTTCAGAAGCAACACGTTCAGTTCGCCATTGTCGTCGACGAGTTCGGGGGCACGGAAGGAGTGATCACAATGGAAGATATTCTCGAGGAACTGGTAGGCGAGATACAGGATGAATACGACACGGAGACGCCGCTCATTGAGCGCATTGACGACCGCAAGTACAGGGTGCAGGGTTCGGCGAACCTCATATCCCTGAACGAGAAACTTCCCCGGCCGCTGCCCGAGAATGAAACGTATGTGACCCTGGCGGGGATGCTGATCGATATCGCGGGAAAGATTCCGAACGTGGGCGAAAGCATCGAGCTGAACGACTACGTGTTCACCGTTATCAAGCGAATCAAAAATCAAATCATCCTCGTGGATATCTTCGACCGCTATGTCGAGCCGGAGGAGGAGTGATTCAGAAATTCAAGATTCAAGATTCAAAATTCAAAATTCAAGGTTGACCACCAAATCTTAAATCTTGAATATTGAATCTTGAATTTTGAATCTAAAGCCACCTCTTGAACTTGAAGTATCCGACCATGCCCGCGGCGATGCCCAGCATAACCGCCCAGACGGCCGCATAACCAAAACGCCAGTGAAGCTCCGGGAAAAATTCGAAGTTCATGCCATAGACACCGACGATGAAGGTCAGGGGAATGAAGATGGTTGAAATGATGGTGAGCACCCGGATCACCTCATTCAGCTTGCTGTTCTGAATGTTCATATAGAAATCGGTGAGGTTCGCCACCAGGTCCCGGTAGGTATCGAGCGAGTCGATGAGATGGATGACGTGGTCGTACAGATCCGAATAATAGGGGATGTTGTCTTCCTGGATAAAGACGCTTTCATCCTTGAGAATCTTGCCGATGGCATCGCGCAGCGGATACAGCGCCTTGTGAAGGTAGATCAATTCCTTCTTGATGGTCTGGATCTTCTGGAAGTGGTGGTCAGACGCATTGGCGCGTACACTGTCTTCAATATCCTCGATGTGCTGGCCGATGTTATCCAGGACGTTGTAATAGCTGTCCACCGTGATGTCGATGAGCCTGTACATGAGATAATCGGCTTTTTTCTTTCTCACTTTCCCCTGGTCCTGCCGGATGCGTTCGCGAAACGCGTCAAACAGGTCTCCTTCCTTTTCCTGGAACGTGAGCAGGTAATTCGACCCCAGTACAAAGCTGATCTGCTCGTAATCGATATGCGCGCCGTCAATGCGGTAAAGCATTTTCAGGGTCACGAACAGGTAGTCCTCGTACTCTTCGGCTTTCGGGCGCTGGTCGTTCAGAATGTCTTCCACCAGCAGGCTGTGAAGGGAAAAGTGCGCCTGAAGCTTCTCGATGATCTGGGTGTTTGCGAGCCCGTCGAGGTTCACCCAGTTCACCTGCTCGGGCTTTATCCTTGCGACCAGATCGGGAACATCGGTCGCAACGTATTTTTCATGATTTACCCGGTTATAGGTGATGAGTTCAAGAATTACCTTTTCTGTGGCGTCTTGAGAAGAGGAGGTGTACATTGAATGGATCGGCTTTGGGGGTTCATCTCTCCGGCTTCCCCGACAGGTTGATGCTGCAAAAAATCAGCTCACCTTCCTGCCGGTCAGCCCGGGATTTTAATAAAATTAGCAAAATACCAGCGGCCATCGCCAAATGTCGCCAGTTGTTTTTTTTGCCCCCGTTTTCGGGTCCGGCGGCGGTCAGCCCGGGTTGCGGAAGGAGATTCGAAAATCC
>DASVOT010000484.1:0-6161 GCA_036383235.1 Chryseosolibacter sp. | reverse complement strand
ATTGCTTTAAGGCTCCCCTCATCGAGAAAAATATTTTGCCCGATCAGAATATAGTCCGTATTGGCCGGGTCTTTTAAATCCTTCAGCAGTTTCCGCAGGGGTTGCTTGTCGTTCACCTGAAAGCGGCTTTCAGGGCGGTAGCCTTCCAGCATTTTCCGGATAAAGCTGGTTCCATACGGCTGATCACTGTCGGCGCGGTAATTCTCAAACCACGAATAATGCCGATCGTCGTTGGTATAAATGAAATACCACAGTAGCAGGACTGCCAGGAAGCAGGAAACTACGATGATTGGGATACGGTCTTTCTTCATGGAGTCTGCCTGTTGTCGATTTTCTGAAAGACAGCTTCAAAGCGCGACGAAAGATCCTGGAACGACACCGCATTGACCTGATGCTCACCATACCAGATGGCTTCGTACGAAACGGTGAGTCCCTGCATCTCCAGGAAATGAAAGTCTTTCGAGAATACCTCAGTCAGGTAATCGCGGTTGGTCTTGTCCTTTTTCCAGGCGATGACCTGCATCTCGTGCAGTTTCTTCAGAAGGGCGAGATAATACAGGCGTACGGCCAGCCTGAAATTGCCTTCTCTCCTGGCCTGGTCGAGCTGTCCGGAGATATCGATATCTTCGATATTCTCAGGCGGCTTTTCCAGGTCGTCCGTCCTCAGTTGACTCCGTCTTATTTTCACGTCAAAGGAAATATCCTTCAGGACGAGGTAGAGCAAAAATATCACAATGCCTGGTATGGCGATATACGATATAATTTTCAGCACGGCGCCGGCCCACGGCAGTGAATAATTGGCCGATGAGGCTTTCTCCTGCTTCGCGGAGGGAGTTTCTCTGAAGTCAGCGTCACCCACCGCTTCCCGCCATTTCTTTTCGTCGAAGGAGCGGATGCCAATAGCTTCGGCGTTGTAATTCCGGGTCGTCGCCAGTTCCCCCGGCTTGCGGTGTTCATGGAGGGGCGCAGTTCCCTCCTCACCCGGCGCATCGTTCAGCGAATCAAACGGCTGTGCGCGTAACGATAGACAGAAACCGACACCCAAAAGAAGCAGGAACAATCGCATGCTTTCAGCCTTTAACATATTTATCAGCCATAACCGAAATGGTTCGTTTCAGGCTCCCGGCAGTAGAAACTTCCCTGAGTGAGAAATACAGGTACGCGGCGCTGCCGGCAAAGACCGGGAGGAGCAGGTTAAAAGCGAAAAGCCTGACAAAAATTTCCAGGAAGTCGATGATCTCTTTCGACCACACATCCGATTCAGCAAAGTTCCAACGCAGGATCGAGACGTTCATGAAGAGCACGGGGGCCGACAGGATCACCAGGAAGGAAATGGAGAGCATGAGAAGGATAAACTGAAATCCTATCACTTCTCCAAATCGTTCGGAGCAGACCTTCCAGGTCCTGCTTACAGCCCGCACAAGGCCTGCGCCTTCCGTGAGGCCCGCAAAGCAAAAGAGGAGAAAAAACAGAAACGTGCAAAGCACGATCACGGCCCCCCAGCCCTCCAGGTAGCAGATCAGCGCATACATCGTGCCCACCGCGAGCGCGGTGCCTGCGAATGAACGGAAAGAATGCACGGTGAATACCTTGACTGAGGCCTTCCCGCCGTGACTCTCCACCATGGCAAGCACCCTGTACACGATCAGGGACGATGCGGCTCCGTTAAGCGCTATGTACAAAGGGGAAGGGGTTTTCGCAGCGTAGAAAAGATTGTTGACCAGCGTGATCCACCATTCCGAAAAAAGCCTGAATTCAACCCTGGGATCGGGGGCAAGCATCTCTCCGACCGTCATGGCAATCGTAACCACCGTGACCCACGCAAAAATTTTTCCGGCGAACGTATTGTAGAAGATGAAAGTGTCCTTCAGGATCTCTGCATTGCTTTTGATCCGGTCAACGGACACCGGTTCGACGACCGTCGGAGCCAGCCGGACCACCGGCAGCGGATGATCAAACCCTTTCCGCGCCTTCGCCCATGGGTAGATTACAAAATAGCCGACGATGAATGCTCCTGAAAGAAGAATCAGCAGTAATCTGACGGCGTCCGGAACATCGGTATACCGGGTCAAGAAACTCTCGATGAGGGCCGCGAGAACAAAGACCGGACTGATCCCCAGCATGAGCTTCAACGAGCGCATGGCGGAGATCTGAAAGGCCTGCAGCCTCGAGTAGGTGCCCGGAAAAATCAGCCCGCTGCCCAGGGTGAGGCCCGCGCCGCCCGCCAGTATAATAGAAGCGATCTCCAGCGTGCCGTGCAGCCAGATCGCCAGCGCCGACTCCGCAAACAGTCCACGCTCAAAAAAGAAATACTGGAAACACCCGACCATGATACCGTTGTACAACAGCATGGCTACTGTTCCGATGGAAAAGAAGATTCCGGAAACGAAAGCGCGGAATGCCACCATCAGGTTGTTGTAAGTGATCCCCAGGAACATGTCGGCCTGGTGTCCTTCCTTGTAAAAGGCCATGGCGTCGCCCTTCCCGATGTTGGCCTCCGTCATCGCCACATAGGCGTCCCCCAGGATCGTACTGGTGAACTCCGGATCTTTGATTGCCGAAAAAACACCGATGCACACGGAAACAAGGAAGACAATGAATGAGATAAAGAGTGCCCGCCGGCAGCCATAAACAATCTGCGGTAGCTCGTCGAGCCAGAAATCTCTCAATGCGTTTCTCCCTGATCTGTGATGGCTGTAAATAACCGTAAAATATGCACGCGCAATTTTATTCAGATAAACCCGTACCGAACGGTTCGGGTAATACGTGCGTGAATACGAGAGGTCGTCGATTACCTGGGTAAAGAGATTGCTCAATTTTTCAGGATCTCTTTCAGAACTTCGTAGCAGGTTTTCCGATTCCTGCCACTTTTCCTTATTTTGAGCAATGAAGCGGGTTTCTTTCATGAAAGCTAAAAATACCGGTTTAGCGTTTAATAATAATGAAAAATATAGAAATTAAAACCGCGCAAAATGTGGTTTTGCAGTACGAACTCGCAGACCTCCGCGAGCGCATCCTCGCATTTCTCATCGACCAGGCATCTCTCTTTTTCGGGCTGGGAATTCTCATGACTTTTCTCTCTCAGATCTTCAGCGGAACCGGACTGGAAGTAGTCACCTACCTTTTGCTGGGTGTGTACATAATTTATTCGCCGGTATGCGAGGCGCTGAACAGGGGCCAGACGATCGGTAAGACAGCCATGCGGATTCAGGTCATCCGGACCACGAGCGGCCAGGCTACAGTTTCAGATTACGCCGCGCGCTGGGTGTTCAGACTGGTCGACATCTATCTTTCGTTCGGTGGAATCGCCTCCATCCTTATCGCATCGTCGGCCAAGTCCCAGCGCATCGGCGACATCGTGGCGAACACGACGGTCATCAAGCTCACACCGAAGATGAACCTCGACCTGAAAGACATCCTCCAGATACACTCCCGCGGTTCCTATACGCCCCAATATGCGCAGGCTAAGCAACTGGTCGAGGACGATGTGCTGCTGATAAAAAGCGCACTCGACCGCTACCGGAAGTACAATAATCCAGCTCACCTGGAAGCCCTGAACATGCTGGCGGAAAAGATTGCCGGTATCCTTCATCTCAATGCAGCGGACATGGACCAGCAACAATTCCTGGAAACGGTTCTGAAGGATTATGTCATGCTGACCCGATAGCACCGCTTCGACATGGTCCATGCGGGGAATTATCCACCGCTTCATTATATTCACATTATGAAATACCTTCGCTTTGCCATCCTGCTCTGGCCTGTCCTCCAGTCGTGCCATTCCAACACGGCAACCAGGCCCATCGCCTTGCACCCGGACAATCCGCACTATTTTCTCTATAAACAGAAGCCAACGGTCCTCATCACGTCAGGCGAACATTACGGGGCCGTGATGAACCTCGATTTCGATTACGCTTCCTACCTTCAGACACTTTCAGCCGACAGCCTGAATCTCACGCGGCTCTTCTCCGGCGCCTACGTCGAACCTTCCGGCGCTTTCAAAATTGAAGGCAACACCCTGGCCCCAAAACCGGAACGGTATATCTGCCCCTGGAAACGAAGCGATACACCCGGATACGCTAACGGCGGCAACAAGTTTGATCTCCACCAGTGGGACGAAGCGTACTTCTCGCGGCTGAAGGATTTTATGTCGGAAGCCGAAAAAAGAAACATCGTCGTGGAGCTTGCCCTGTTCTGTCCCTTCTACGGCGACGAGCAGTGGAATCTGAGTCCCATGAACGCCGCTAACAACACGAATGGAGTCGGGACACAGAACAGGACGGACGTGTACACACTGGACAAGTCCGGCGAATTGCTGGCGGTCCAGGAAGCGCTCGTGCGCAAGATCGTTCAAGAACTAAAGGGCTACAGCAATCTTATCTATGAGATCTGCAACGAGCCCTATTTCGGCGGTGTGACCATGGACTGGCAGCATCACATCGCCACGTTGATCCGCGAAGAAGAAAAGGATTTTTCACATCCGCACCTTATCTCTCAGAACATCGCCAACGGATCAAAACGTATTGAAGATCCGCATCCTTCGGTATCCGTCTTCAATTTCCACTACGCGTCGCCCCCGATCGCCGTCGCACAAAACTATCACCTCAATAAAGTCATCGGCGACAATGAAACCGGCTTCAGTGGAAATGCCGACAGCACTTATCGCAAGGAAGGCTGGGCGTTTGTCCTGGCGGGTGGCGGTTTGTATAACAATCTCGATTATTCATTTACAGCGGGGCACGAAAATGGAACGTTTCAATACCCTTCCACCCAGCCGGGAGGCGGAAGTGCCGCTCTGCGGAGACAGCTGAGCTATCTTCGGAAGTTTGTCAACAGCCTCGACATCGTTCACATGAAACCCGATACACTGGTGGTTCTTAATTCGAAGGGGTTTAAGACGTGCAGCGTCATGGCCGCCAGCGGCAAGCAATACGGAATATATGTCTTCAGAAAAGGTCCCTTCGATCTTCAGCTTTCGATTCCCGCAGGTGAATACCGGATCGGGTTCATGGACCCCGTTAACGGTACCTTCGAAAAAGAGAGCCGCCTGACTTCGAACGGTCCGGTATCAATCTCCACGCCGCCCTATCCGGAGGATGTCGCCATCAAAATTACCCGTGTGTCCAGATAATTCTCGCAGGCGTTTGTCATCCTGGCGCCAACGGACTCTCATTCTACCACCTGTCGCACAGCTTCCGGCGACGGAAATCGCAGCGCCAGCTGACCGCCGTCATCCTTCTTCCTGTTACTTTTACCGACTTTCACGCCCGGATGAACCTCCTTGTGAGAGGGAATGCGAGGGCGCCAACCGATAAGGCAAACCCGACAACCGAGGAACTCCCCGAACGTTTTCAGTCCAAGAAAAATGGTCAGATTGATTTTCGTGTCTGTCATTGTGCTGCATGGCATGCTTCACCTCATAGGCTTTGCAAAAGAGTGGAGCCTTTCTTCTCATGACGGACTTTCCCGGAAAAATCTGATTGACTTCTCGTGGAGACGGTCAAAGGCAGCCGGCATGTTCTGGCTTTTCACCGGAATACTTTTTACGGCATCTGCGGTTTTCTACCTCACAAGGTGGGAATCGTATTGGCTAGTTGCCGCGATCGCGATCCTGATGTCACAAACCCTCATCATTATCTATTGGCAGGATGCCAGGTACGGAACGATCATCAATGTCGCGATTCTGATCGCGCTGGTCTTTACAGCTCCGGCGATGGCGTTCGAGAAAATGGCCGAGCGGGAGATCGCAAGCCTTAAAAGGCACGCGACACCCGATCGGGTGATGATCACCGAAAATACCATTGCCAATCTTCCGCTCAGTGTCCGGCGTTGGATGCATCGATCAAATGTCGTGGGGAAAGAAAATGCAAATATCGTCTGCGTGGTTCAAAAGGGATCGATGCGTACGCGGCCCGACGGCAAGTGGATGCCCTTCCAGGCCCGGGAGTATTTCAGCATAAACCCTCCGTCATTTGTCTGGACGGCAAAGGCCAACGCTGCTCCTCTCATTCCGATCGCCGGCAGGGACAAATATGAAGACGGCAAGGGCAACATGCTCATCAAACCGCTCTTCCTGTTCACAGCGGCAGACCGCTCGGGTGACGAAATTGACGAGAGCACGCTCCTCCGTTATATGGCGGAGATCGCGTGGTTCCCGCACGCCG
>DASVOT010000483.1:0-5897 GCA_036383235.1 Chryseosolibacter sp. | reverse complement strand
TGTAAATATCACGCACCGGCTGCAACGTATAACTCAGATTCTTCACCGCGTCCGTCGCGCCCGGATACCCAACCTCCAGTAAGCGCGGCAGGTAATATTTTTCTCCCAAAGACCTGAGCTTCTCCCCTAACCGCACGGGATCCGCTCCCGGCCGCAATAGCACGTAGGTCGGATAGTTGCTTTGAAGCCAGTTTGTTTGTTCGCCCTGGCCGAACTCCTGACCCGACAAACTCATCAGAAAGTCATACTGAAAGTGCGACGCTGCCGGAGGGTCGGCGATCACACCCCCTATCCTGAACGGATTGTTTTCATCGTTATTGATAATCATCAACTTCCCCACCGGGTCTTCACCCGGAAAATATTTATCAGCCTTCCTCTTTGTGATGACAAGCGTGCGCGGATCGGCGAGCGCGGTCCTTGGATCGCCGTAGATGAACGGAAGATCAAACATGTGAAGGAGCTGCGGATCGGCCCAGGTAAACCCGCTCTCGTAGGTGTTTTCGACCTCTCCATCGCGCCGGATGTCGTTGTTTCCCGCGCCAAAAAGCTCGACTGGGTTGATGCGCGCCACCTCCTCAATTTCGGGATAGTCCTCCTTCATCGCCGGCCCGGTCGGCGCAGGTAGGTGAACCCCCCGCTCGATGTGGCCCTTGTTATCGAAAACCTCGACGACGCGGTAAAGACGGTCGCCTTTCGGCAAATGAAGATCGTACCTCGTTTCCATCCGGATGAACAACGTCATGAGCAAGCAGGCAGCAATGCCCAGGGCAAACCCTCCCACCTTGATGGAAGAATACATTTTCTGATTGGACATGCTGCGCCAGCCGATCGTGAAGTAATTTTGTAACATGGTATATCGCATTCGGTGGAAGGGTAATGATCTGCGCATAGCAAACGGACGCACGTAGTTCAGGACCTGGTACCAGTAGTTGAGTTTCGCCCGAAGCAATGACCGTTTTTTCAAACATGAAACGAATTTCTCATCCAGGTCGCCCAGCACTTCCTCCGCAAGGTCATCTCGAAGGAAAGCGGCCAGGACCTTTTGAGCGCTCTTCGGAGGTGCGTTTCTGTCCGTCTTCACGAATTCTGTTTTAAACTATTTTATTATTGTATGTCAGTTCCCTCCAATGGCGTGCGGCAATTGAAAACTCCCGCTGCGCTAAAGACCCGCTTTACTCGTGCTTCAGACATTCAGCAGGATTGATGCTGGCGGCTCTCAACGTCTGCGTTCCGACGGCAAGCAGGGCGATCGCCAGCGTGATCGCGGCGGCGCCCGTGAAGAACCACCATTCCAGTGAAATCCTGAAAGCAAAACGGCTGAGCCATCCGTCGAGGAGCACGAAGCTCGCAGGAACGGCAATGAATATGGACACTAATACTAGTCTGCCGAAATCTCCCGTCAGCAGGTATACGATCCCCAGCGAGCTGGAGCCCAATACCTTGCGGATGCCGATCTCCTTCGTTCTTTTTTCCGCCGTGAAAGCCGCAAGGCCGAAAAGGCCAAGGCAGGATATCATGACAGCCACCGCGGCAAAGTATCGCGAGAGGATCGACACGCGGCTTTCCGCCGCATATAAGCGTTGATAGTCCTCGTCCAGGAAATGAAAATCAAAAGGCAAACCTTCGTTGAAGGCAGTGTAAAGTTCACCAATCTGTGAAAGCGTGCGCCTGACACTTCCGGCCGCGATCCTGACAAGCGTCGTCGTATTCTTCTCGCCATATGCGAAAAAAAACGGACCGACTGGCTGATACAACGACTCATAGTGAAAGTCCTTTACGACGCCAATAATCTCCTTCCGCGCGCCCCACATGATAACGGTTTTGCCCACGGGATCCTTCAGGCCCATCATCGAAATTGCCGTCTCATTGAAGATGACCTTGTCGCTGTCGGAGCCGCGCTCTTGCGAAAACGAGCGACCTTCCGCCATTCGCACACCCAGCATCTCCAGCAACTCGTAGTCCACGTACAAGCCGCTGAATTCTATTCCCGTCGTTTTGCCTTCCCACTCTATTCCCCCGCCCCCGCTGTGATTCCCCACAAGGTCACCTGACATCGTGGAGGCACTGACGACACCCGGTATTTTTCGGATCTCCGCCAGGAACGCCGTCGAGCCACGCCTCAACTTTCCTTCATTTTCAAATCTTATGACGTTGTCGCGGTTGTAGCCGAGGTCCATGGATAGCATAAACCCGACCTGTTTGTATACAACGACGACTCCTGTAATCAGGACCACAGAGATCGCGAATTGGGAGACCACCAGTCCTTTCCGTATCCAGGATTCGCTGGCGGCGTGCTTCGGCCGAGCCTTCAATACCAGGGCTGGACGAAAGGCGGAGAGGTACAAGGCAGGATAACTGCCGGAGAGAATTCCTGTGAGCAGCGTGATTCCCGCAATGCCAAACAGGAGGTCTCTGTCGAAGCGAAGGATAATCTGCCTTCCCGTTATTTCATTGAACCGCGGCAACAGCACATAAGTAAGAACAATCGCAACTGCTACGGCAAATGCAGTGACGATCAGCGATTCCCCGATAAATTGCACGATCAGCGCCCCGCGTTGCGCACCCACGACCTTTTTGATGCCTACTTCTTTTAATCTTCTGGATGCGCGGGCCGTAGACAGGTTCATGAAATTGATGCACGCAATCAGCAGGATGGCGAGGCCGAGTCCTGAAAAAAGCCTTACATACTGTATTTTGCCACCGGCCTGGACGCCGTTTACATAATGGTCATACAGGTACCGGTCGGAATAGCGCTGTACCGACAATGTCCCTTCCCATTTGAGAGCCCCCGCGCCCTCAAGCTGTTTCAGCTTTGCTTTGCTGTAGTCAATAATCTTCTTGTTAAAGGCGTCGATATCAGTGTCCTCCTTCAGCACCAGGTAGGTGCTCACGTTATTGCTGCACCAGCACCTGTCATTGATCGTTTCCACCCAAAGGGCATGGCAAAAAACGGCATCAAACTGCGCCGACGAGTTTGAGGGTGGACTTTTGAAGATTCCCGTAACGGTGTACTCGCCATTGAATTTGTCCCACCACTCCCACGCGACCGTTTTGCCGATAATGTTTTCAGTGCTGTTGAATAACTTCATCGCCAGCTCATCGGAAAGCAAAACACTGCGCTTGTCCCTGAATGGATGATTCTTGTTCCCTTCAATCAGTGGGTATGAAAAAACGTTGAAGTAATCGTCGCTTACAAACTGGTGCCTTGCCTTGACGTGCCGGTCGTTCGAAGAGAGGATGCTGTTATCGCGCGGGGGTAGAACCGATACGGCGTATTCCACTTCAGGAAGGTCCTCGCGCATCGCCTGGGCCATCAGTCCGGGCGTCTGCTCCATGGTGGTAAGGCTGCCATCGCCCTGCGGTGCGGTTTTCAGCACCTGGTAGAGCTGGCTGTCTCGCGAATGGAACTTGTCCATCCGGAGCTCCTCGTTCACCCATAAATACACGAGCAGCGCCGCCGCCACTCCTGTCGAAAGCCCGAGAACATTGATGAGAAAGGATGCTTTGAACTTGTTGAAGTTCCTGAAGCTTATCAGCAAATTGTGGCGAAACATGATATGCAAATTTGAATGGGTGCCTTTGACTTTCCGAATTGCAAACGGCCGCATATATCTGAAGACCTGATACCAGTAGTTCACCTTCGCGCGCGCGACCGACCGTTTTCGGGCGACGGAATGAAACTGTTCCTCGAGATCTCCCTCGACCTCTTCCGCCAAATCTTCCCTCAGGAAGAGCATCAGCAACTTGTGGGCGAGTCTGGGCGGTGAATAAGCCATGTGTTGACAGTGTCTTTTAATATTTCAGTCGTCGCCGGTGAGTCGTCACGGTTCCTTCAATGCGTTCACAGGGTTTGTCCGCGCCGCCCGAAGCGACTGAATTCCCACCGTAAGCAATGAAGCCAAATCTTAGGCTTCGACAGGCTCAGCCACCGGGCTTCGACAGGCTCAGCCACCGGGCTTCGGCAGGCTCAGCCACCGAATCTCGAATTTGGAATTTTGAATCTTCACCCCTTCCCCATCGATTCATTCAAACCCATAATTAAACTTGTTTGCGAAGGCGGGATACTGCTTCCACAGCGAAACGCGAAAATCGCGGGCGGTTTCAAGCGCACGTCGTCCGTAGGCCGTGATGGTGTAGATCCGCTTGCGACGCCCTCCCCTTTCCGCAGTTGAGCTTCCCATTTCCGATTTGAGGAATCCTTTGTCTTCCAGCCGCGTCAACGTCGAGTGGACCGCACCGATGGAAACCGACCTTTCGGTCTGGGCTTCAAATTCCTCAGCGATCCTGAAAGCATAGGCTTCTTTTCCCAGTATCCCCACCAGAAGCAGGATCACCTCTTCAAATTCTCCCAACCGTGTTTCTCGCATTTGTTACCAGATTGTAGAGCTAATATACGGAAACGGTTGTCATTTGTTCTACTATTTAGTAGGAAATATTTCATACGAGCAGCGACATCCCCTTTGTTGAAAGGGACTTGAAGATCATCGATTTCAGTCCCGAGGCAGAATTCAACCAGGTGATGGAACACCTTGGCAAGAAAATGGCCGAACAGAAGTAGCAATTGGGGGCTGACTTTACGCTCCGAGCCTGAGGTTAAATTTCGCCGCCGGCCAACTTTCCGCTCACGGTCGGATCAGCGTTCCATCACGCTTTCTCACCTGCCAGTTGGATTTGGTAGAGATCGGGTATTTCGCCGCCTCTTTTTCGTTTATATCCACCCCGAGGCCCGGCACTTCATTGACAGACATGTAGCCCTCTTTCATCGTGGGGCAACCCGAGAAAACTTCCAGTGTCTTGTCGTTGAAGGTCACCGCCTCCTGGATCCCGAAATTCCACACAGCGAGATCGATGTGAGCGTTGGCCGCGTGCCCAACCGGCGACACATCGCCCGGGCCGTGCCAGGCGGTCTTGATATTGAACCACTCGCCCAGCCGCGCGATCTTCATCGCCGGCGTAATGCCCCCGATCTGCGAAATGTGCGCGCGCATGTAATCAAAATACTGGTTCACCATCGGCAACTTGAACTCGTTGATGTTGTTGAACAACTCCCCCATCGCGATCGGCACGGAGGTGCTCAGCCGAAGCTGCTTGAACCACTCCATGTTTTCCGGCGAAAAGGGATCCTCGATAAAGAACGGATTGTATTCCTCCAGTTGTTTGATCATGTTGATGGCATCCATTGGCTGGACACGCTCGTGCATATCGTGCAACAGATCGATCTCTTCGCCGCACCGCTTTCTCACCACCTCGAACATTTTCGGAACCGTCTTCAGGTACATCCGCTCATTCATGGAGTTGTCGGTTTCGCCGCCGAAATTATTTTTTTTGAAATCCGGCGTGGCATCGTTCCCTGCCGCGCCCACGGCCCCATAGCCACCCTGTTGAATACGGATGTATTGGAACCCCCTGCCCATGATCTCCTGGACGCTGTCGGCCACCGCCTCCGGCGTCGGACCGCTTGCATGCGTATAGCACGGAACCGCAAACCGCGATTTCCCTCCCAGCAACTGATAGACGGGCATGTTGGCCCGCTTGCCCTTGATATCCCACAGCGCCTGGTCCAGCCCGCTCAACGCGTTGTTCAGCACCGGCCCGTTCCGCCAGTAGGAACTTACATAAACCGAATTCCAGGTGTCTTCAATGTTGTCGACATCCTTGCCTACACACAATTCGTTGAGATATTTGTCAACCGCAGTTACCACGGCAAAGGCGCGTTGCGTGAAGGTGGCGCATCCGAGCCCGTATAATCCCGGCTCCGTGGTCTCCACCTTCACCACGATGAGATTCGAACCCTGCGGGGCGGTGGCAATCGCCTTGATGTTCCTGATCTTCACGGGAGGAAGTCCCTTTGCATACGACGGTCTTTCATCCTGTCCGGCGCGCGCAGCCTGACTTCC
>DASVOT010000482.1:0-10288 GCA_036383235.1 Chryseosolibacter sp. | reverse complement strand
GACCTCGTCGAGGTGATCAAGCAGTCTATTCCCGCCCCGGCGCGCTTCGGCGAGGGCCACCCGGCCAAGCGTGTCTTCCAGGCGCTCCGCATCGAGGTCAACGACGAGATGAAGGCACTTGAAAATTTTTTGCACCAATGTGGCGAAGTGATGGAGGTTTCCGGGAGGCTGGCGGTGATGTCGTATCATTCGCTGGAGGACCGGATGGTAAAGAATTACATGCAGAAAGGGAAAGTTTTCGGAGACGTCGAGAAAGATTTTTATGGCAATGTCATCAAACCTTTCGAACCGGTAAACCGGAAGCCGATCGAGCCGTCGGAAGAAGAAATTGCACTGAACAACCGGGCGCGCAGCGCCCGGCTACGGGTTGCGGAGAGAATTTAGATTGCGCGCGGTGTGCGGTGACCGAAGGCACGGGCAGCCCGCCCGCTGAAAGAAATAAAGATCGATTTCATGAGCACGAATAAATTCAGAGTAAAAAGTCAAACAGGCACCTTGAACGGGGGTTTCAGTGTCTTTTCCGCTATCGAGAGAAAGCTGCGGCTCGAGACATATTTTGAAGAGGGTTTCCCCGTTCATTATCTGCCGAAGATATTTTTTGTGCTTGTGCTGGGGCTGATCTACATCGGCAACACGCATTACGCCGAAGAGACCGTGCGGGAGATCAACCGGATCCAGGTGGAGGTGGAGGATCTGCGGGCCGACTATACGACGCTGAAGGCCGATCTCATGTTCAGCAGCAAGCAATCAGAGGTAGCCAGGAAAGTAAAACCCTTAGGGCTTAAGGAAAGTCTGAATCCTCCTTATAAAGTGGTGGTAAAAAAAGGTGAATATTAAGAGATCCATATTACTGCGTGTCCGGGTAGCATTTCTGTTCGTCATGCTTTTTGCCATTGCCGTCGTTGCCCGGATCGGCCATATCCAGTTTGCGGAGGGCAAGAAATGGGCCGCCCTGGGTGAGCGCATCTCCTTTGACTACAAGCGGGTGAAGGCGACCCGTGGAAATATTTATTCAGATAACGGAAGCCTGCTGGCAACCTCGCTTCCTTTTTATAAGATTGCATTTGATGCTACCATACCGGGGGACGAGGTCTTCAAAAAAGGTGTCGATTCCCTGGCCTGGCATTTGGCAGTATTTTTCAGAGACAGGTCTCAGAAGGACTATAAGAGGATGTTGGTGGATGCGCGCGAAACCGGGAAACAATACATTATCCTGAACCGGAGGAAAATAGATTTCCAGGAAAAGAAGGAGATGATGGACTGGCCGATCTTCCGGGAAGGGCGGCTTCGCGGCGGCGCCATTTTCGAAAAGGTGGATGTGCGCTACATGCCGTTTTCAAACCTGGGCAGGCGTACCATCGGATTCATAAATGAAAATGAACGTGGCGCCGGCCTGGAGTACAGTTTTAACGAGCACCTCGGCGGCCAGGACGGATACGCGTATTATCAGAAGATCGCCGGCGGCGTATGGAAGCCGATATTCGATGCCAACAACGTGAAGGCCGTCGACGGCCTTGACCTTCAGACAACCCTGGATATCAACCTCCAGGATGTGGCGGAGACCGCTCTGCACAAAGCGATGGTCCAGCACGATGCCGATGACGGCATGGTGGTGGTGATGGAGGTGCACACGGGCGAGGTGAAAGCCATCACCAACCTCAGCTCGGATGGGAACGGAAACTTCTCGGAAAAACTGAATTTCGCCGCCCGGCTGTATGAGCCGGGCTCGACGTTCAAACTCGTTACCATGATGGCGTTGCTGGAGGACACTGACGTGCAGCTTACTGACAGCATCGACACGGGCAACGGAGAATACCTGTTCTACAACGTAAAAGTGCGCGACCATGAGGAGGGCGGCCTTGGCAAGGTTACCATCCAGGAGGCGTTCGAACACTCATCGAACGTGGCCATGGCCCGGCTGGCAGACGAGCATTTCGGAATAAAGCCCGGCAAGTTCGTGGGATATCTCGACAAACTGAAATTATCCACCCCTCTGGGCATCCAGATCGCCGGTGAGCCCGCGCCGAAGATCAAGAGGCCGGGTGAAAAAGGATGGAGTGGTATCAGCCTGCCCTGGATGGCTTATGGCTACGGGTTTGAAATCACGCCGCTGCATATGCTTGCCCTGTACAATGCGGTGGCCAATGACGGGGTGATGATCAAGCCCGTTATCGTGAAGTCCGTGCGGAAGGCTGATGAAGAGGAACAGACCTATGAAACGGATGTCATCAACGACCGCATCTGTTCGCGCGCCACCCTGAAGAAATTGCAGCTGTTGCTGGAGGGTGTGGTAGACAATGGCACCGCAAAAAACATCAAGGGCACCCATTACCGGATTGCCGGAAAGACCGGCACGGCGCAGATCCTGGAGGATGGGCACTACACCAAGAAGTATGTCACGTCTTTCATCGGCTATTTTCCCGCGCATTCGCCTAAATACACTGCGATGGTTCTCATCAAAAACCCTCGAGGATGGTATCAGTACGGCAGCAATGTGGCGGCGCCCGTCTTCAAGGAAATTGCCGACAACATTTACGCGCGCGACCTGGAGCTGCATGAGCCGATGACGCTGAAGAAGTATGTGAAAGACGATGTGCTGCCGTTCATCAAGGCCGGCAACCAGGAGGAGCTGACATTGCTGTGCAACGAGCTGGGTATCTCGAACCATTCCCTGACCGATGAGGAATGGGTCCGGACCTCGCGCAGCGGATCAGGCGTAAACTGGAAAAAAAATCTCCAGGGTAACGGCATCGTGCCGGATGTGTTCGGCATGACCTTCCGCGACGCAATCTACCTGCTTGAGAAATCGGGGCTGACTGTTTTTTACGATGGCGCCGGCAGGGTGGAAAAACAATCCATCCAGCCTGGTACCAGAATCTCGAAAGGTGACCGCATTTACCTAACCCTCGGATGACGTGACTGCGCTGAAAGAAATATTGTATAAAGTTTCCCTTACTTCTTCCCTGGGCGACATGGACGCCGATGTGAAGGGGCTGACGTTCGACTCGCGGAAAGTACTTCCCGGTTTTCTTTTTGTCGCCGTCAGCGGCACCGTTTCGGATGGACATGATTTTATCGCGAAGGCCATCGAGGCGGGTGCCCGTGCGGTGGTGTGCGAACGGCTGCCGGAGAGCGTCGACGAGCGGGTCACCTACGTGACGGTGAAAAACAGCGCCAACGCCCTGGGCATCATGGCATCGAATTTCAACGGCAACCCCGCGGCACAACTGAAACTCGTAGGGGTAACCGGTACGAACGGGAAGACCACAACGGTGACGCTATTGTATCAGCTTTTCAGCGCGCTGGGATACAACGTCGGGTTGATCTCCACCGTGGAGAACCGGATCGTCAACGAGCCGATTCCCTCCACGCATACCACACCCGACCCCATTCAGCTGAACGAGCTGTTGAAAAAAATGGTGCGCGCGGGCTGTACGCATGCCTTCATGGAGGTGAGCTCGCACGCGGTGGACCAGGAGCGGATCGCGGGCCTGAAGTTTACGGGTGCCCTGTTCACCAACATCACGCACGACCACCTGGATTATCACAAAACGTTCGAGAACTATATCAAGGCGAAGAAGAGATTTTTCGACGAGCTGGGCAGCGATGCCTTTGCGCTGGTGAACGTGGACGACAAACGCGGCATGGTCATGCTTCAGAATACGAAAGCGTCGAAACACACCTTCGGTCTGAAGAAGATGGCCGACTACAAGGCGCGGATCATCACCAATTCGCTGGAGGGCCTTGAGCTCGAGGTCGCCGGGAAAAATGTGTGGTTCAAGATGATCGGCGATTTCAATGCCTATAACCTGCTCGGCGTTTACGGCGCTTCCGTGCTCCTCGGCGAGGAATCGGATGTCGTGTTGCAGCACCTTTCGGCCTTAACGGGCGCACCGGGAAGGTTTGAGCGCGTCATGCCCGGATCCAGGATCACTGCGATCGTGGACTATGCCCATACTCCTGATGCGTTGAAGAATGTGCTGGAGACCATCCAGGCCTTTCGCACCGGACACGAGCAGGTGATCACCGTGGTGGGATGCGGGGGCAACCGCGATAAAACGAAACGCCCGCTGATGGCTTCCATCGCCTGCAAGATGAGCGACAAGGTCGTGCTCACCTCGGACAACCCCCGCGACGAGGACCCGATGGAGATCATCCGGGAGATGCAGACGGGCGTGCTGCCCACGGAAACAAGGAAAACGCTGGTGTTGGCCGACCGTGAGGAAGCCATCAAGACCGCCTGCATGATGGCAAAGGAAAATGATATTGTGCTGGTTGCCGGCAAAGGACACGAGACGTATCAGGAGATCAAAGGCGTGAAATACCCGTTCGATGACCGGCTGGTGATGGAACGCATGTTAAAGATGTTGGGCGAAAACGACAATTGACCTGAATGCTGTATTATCTGTTTGAATATCTGGACAAGCTCGATCTCCCTGGCGCGGGGGTCTTTCAATACATTTCCTTCCGCGCGGGCATGGCGGCATTCCTCTCCCTGCTGATCACGATCATCTTCGGCAAGAACCTCATCAATTTCCTGAGGAGAAAGCAGGTGGGCGAAGACATCCGCGACCTGGGGCTGGAAGGGCAGATGAACAAGAAAGGAACCCCGACCATGGGAGGATTTATCATTATCGCCGGCATTCTCATACCGACGTTCCTGTTCGCCAAAATCGACAATGTGTACATCGTTCTTTTGGCGATCACAACCGTATGGCTCGGCCTGATCGGTTTTCTCGACGATTACATCAAGGTATTCAAAAAGGACAAGAAAGGGCTCGCCGGCCGGTTCAAGGTCGTTGGGCAAGTAGGCCTCGGGTTGATTGTCGGACTCACGCTGTATTTCAGCGACCAGGTGGTGGTGCGCGAACCGGCTACCCCGCAGGAGATCAGTACCATCGAGGCGACTGAGGTGGAAGGGAACGGAGACGCCAATGCGCGCTTTAAGGATGTGAAGTCCATGCGGACGACCGTACCTTTTATGAAGAACAACGAACTGGATTACAATACGATTGTTCCCGGGCTGCCCGACGATTACACCTGGATCATCTACACGCTCATCGTGATTGTGGTGATCACGGCGGTTTCGAACGGTGCAAACATCACCGACGGAATTGACGGCCTGGCTGCCGGAATCTCCGGTATCATCGGCATGACCATTGCCATCCTCGCGTACCTGTCGGGCCGCGTCGACTTCAGCTCGTATCTCAACATCATGTATATTCCCAACCTGGCGGAGCTCGTGATTTTTTGTACGGCTTTCGTAGGCGCCTGTCTCGGATTCCTCTGGTACAACACCTATCCGGCCCAGGTGTTCATGGGTGACACCGGAAGCCTTACGCTGGGCGGTGTCATCGCCGTGCTTGCGCTGGCGGTGAGAAAAGAATTGCTGATCCCGATCCTGTGCGGCGTATTTCTCATTGAGAACCTTTCCGTCATCCTGCAGGTCTCCTATTTCAAATACACGAAGAAGAAGTATGGTGAGGGCCGGCGCATTTTTCTCATGTCGCCGCTCCATCACCACTACCAGAAAAAGAATATCCACGAAGCCAAGATCGTTACCCGCTTTTGGATCTCGGGTATATTACTGGCAATTATTACCCTGGCCACCTTGAAACTGAGATGAAAGAAAAGATCGTCATACTGGGCGCTGGTGAAAGCGGAACGGGAGCGGCCCTGCTTGCAAAGGCAAAGGGCTTCGACGTTTTCGTGTCTGACGCCGGAGCGATCAAAGAGAAATACAAAGGCGAGCTGGTTTCCCACTCGATCGAATTTGAGGAGGGCAGACATTCCGATGAAAGGATCCTGGAGGCGAACCTGATCATCAAAAGCCCCGGCATCCCCAACAAGGCACCGGTCATGCAGAAGGCCGCAGGCGCCAACATCACCGTGATCGACGAGATCGAGTTCGCCTTCCGCCATACAGACGCAAAGATCGTGGCCGTTACGGGAACGAACGGAAAAACGACGACGACCTTGCTCACGTACCACCTGATGAAGCATGCGGGGTTCCGGGTCGGTCTGGCCGGAAATGTCGGCTTCAGCATGGCGCGCCGGGTCGCCAGCGAAGACTTCGACTGGTATGTCCTGGAAATCAGCAGCTATCAGCTCGACGGGACGGAAACCTTCAAGCCCGACATCGGCATCCTGCTGAACATCACGCCCGATCACCTCGACCGGTATGACTATACCATGCAGAACTACGTCAACTCGAAATTTCAGTTGATCGCCAACATGACGAGGCAGGAACACTTTATTTATTATACCGACGATCCCGTGATCGAAAAAGAGATCGGCATCCGCACGGTTGTGCCCCATGCTATACCCTTTTCGTTGCAGCCGCGCAAGGATACTCCCGTCTTTTTCGACGGAACGAGGATGAACTTCAACCTCCGCGAAAAATTCAGCATCATCCAGTCGGACACCACTTTAAAAGGACCGCATAATCTCATCAACACGATGGCCGCGGTCACGGCAGCCTATACCGCCGGCGCCAGCCTCGAATCGATCCGGGCAGCGTTGAAAACATTTGTGAATGCGCCTCACCGTCTCGAACCTGTGGGTACCATCCGCGGCGTTCAGTTTATCAATGATTCAAAAGCAACGAACGTCGATTCCGTCGTCTATGCCCTGGGAAGCTTCGAAGCGCCGCTCATCTGGATCGCGGGAGGAATCGATAAAGGAAACGATTACGACCTCATTAAGGAGACGGTGAAGAAGAAAGTGCGGGCGCTGATCTGCCTGGGAAAAGACAATGAGAAGCTGAAAAAAGCATTTGGCGACGCCGTTCCGGTTATCAGGGAGACTCAAAGTGTCAGAGACCTGGTGACGATGGCACTGGAGCTGGCGCAGAAAGGTGACGTGGTGCTTCTCTCCCCGGCGTGCGCAAGCTTCGACCTTTTCAAGAACTACGAAGACCGTGGCGACCAGTTCAGACGCGCCGTCCAGGAGGCCGCGGCGGTGGGGAATAAGGTATAAAGGTATAAAGGTATAAGGGTATAAGGGTATAAGGGTATAAGGTATAAAGGTATAAGGGTATAAGTATAAGGGTATAAGGTATAGAGGTATAGAGGTATAAGGGAGAAGTTACAAGTTAAGGGTATGAATAAATTCAAGACATGGGCTGACAAGAACCTGCAGGGTGACCGGGTGATCTGGGCGGTGGTATTTGCGCTGTCGATCATCAGCGTGCTCGTTGTATACAGTTCGATCGGCACGCTGGCGTACAAGCGCATGGAAAGCCCCGAGAGCTACCTGCTGAAGCATACTTTCACAGTCCTCATCGGTCTTGGGGCCATGTGGTTTGCTCACAAGGTGGACTACCGGTATTACTCCAAGTTATCGAAGCTGGCTTTGTGGATCAGTATTCCCTTGCTCATCTACACCTTTACGAACGGAACGACCATCAATGACGCGGCCCGCTGGATATCGATTCCCATTGTCGGAAGTTTTCAGCCGTCGGATTTTGCGGGTCTTGCCCTGATCGTGAACCTTGCCAGCATGCTTGCCAAGCGCCAGCAGAATATCGAAGACATCAAGGATTCACTCATACCGATCCTCTTCTGGTGTGGGATGATCTGCGGACTCATTGCCCTGACGAACATGTCGACGGCGGTGTTGCTGCTGCTCACCTGCCTGCTGATCATGTTTATCGGGAGGGTGCCGGCGCGCTACCTGGCCATGCTGATGTTCGTGGGCGTCCTTTTTGGCGCGCTGGCTTTCAAGTTCGGTGTGCGGGGCACGACCGTGCGATCGCGGATCAGCGATTTTGTGGAAACGGTTCAGGGAAAGAAAGAGCTGCCCTTCCAGGCGAGGCATGCGCGCATCGCGGTGGCTACTGGCGGTATAACCGGGAAGGGGCCGGGCAACAGTGATCAGCGGAACATCCTTCCGCATCCTTACTCAGACTTTATTTACGCCATCGTGGTGGAAGAATACGGAATGGCCGGAGGTATCCTCGTGGTGATCCTGTACCTGGTCCTCCTGCACCGCGGCATGAAAGCCGCGTACAACAGCGAGCGCGCTTTCGGAGGGCTTCTTTCCGCCGGGTTAAGTTTCGACGTGGTTTGCCAGGCGATGGTGAACATGGGCGTCGTGGTGGGACTGGGTCCGATCACCGGCCAGCCGCTGCCCCTGGTATCGATGGGGGGAACGTCGATGGTTTTTACCGGACTGGCGCTGGGCATTGTCCTCAGCGTAAGCCGCGGCGAACAGGATGAAACCTGGAAATCCGGGGATCAGGAGGAATCACACGAGAGAAGGAATATTTCAAACAGCAAAGTAGCCGCTTGACAGGCGCGACACCATATCGGCTTATTATCAGCGGCGGAGGTACCGGCGGGCATATTTTTCCTGCCATCGCCATCGCCAACGCCTTCCGGGAACGGCACCCTGATGCGCATATCCTCTTCGTTGGCGCCCGGGGCAGGATGGAGATGACGCGGGTTCCCGAGGCAGGCTACGAGATCATCGGACTCTGGATCGCAGGCCTTCAGAGAAAGCTCACGCTGTCCAACCTCCTTTTCCCCCTCAAGCTCGTAGTGAGCTATTTGCGGGCCGCCGTGATTGTGAGAAGGTATAAACCCCACGTGGTGGTCGGGACGGGAGGATTCGCGAGCGGGCCGATGATGATAGCAGCGACCCGGCTGAAGGTGCCGGCACTCATCCAGGAGCAAAACTCGTTCGCCGGTCTCGCCAACAAACAGGTTGCGGACAGGGTGAGCAAGGTGTGCGTGGCGTACGAGGGAATGGAGAAATACTTTCCCCGCGAAAAGATCGTCATGACGGGTAACCCGGTGCGGAAAGACATCCTGAGCGTCAGCGACAAGACGGACAAAGGCAGATCGTATTTTGGATTTGACGAAACCCGGAAAACGCTGCTCATCATTGGCGGAAGCCTGGGGGCAAGGACGATCAACGAGAGCATCCTTGGCGGAGTGGACAAGCTGTTGGACGCGGGCATTCAGGTATTGTGGCAGACGGGGAAGGCCTATTTCGCCGTGGTGCAGTCGCAGCTGGAGAAGTATGATAAGCGGAGGCTGCGGGTGTTCGATTTCCTGCGGGAAATGGACCTCGCCTACGCTGCTGCGGATGTGGTGATCTCGAGGTCGGGAGCGTTGGCGGTGTCGGAATTGTGCATCGCCCGCAAGCCCTGTATTCTTGTTCCTTCGCCGAACGTGGCGGAGGACCACCAGACAAAAAACGCGCAGGCGCTGGTAGAAAAAGGGGCGGCCCTGATGGTGCCGGACAAGGAAGCGAAGACTACGCTGGTGGACGAGGCGTTGAAGCTGTTGTTCGATGAGCAGCGGGGAAGGAAACTCAGCGAGAATATTTCGCGGCTGGCAAGACCGTCGGCCACGGAGGATATTGTACAAGAAATTGAAAAACTGATAAAGAGATAGTGCTGTGAAGTTAGCGCAATACGATCGTATTTATTTTCTCGGGATCGGGGGCATCGGCATGAGCGCCCTCGCGCGGTGGTTTGCGGCGCAGGGTGTGCAGGTTTCGGGCTATGATCGCACAGCCACCACGTTAACGACGGACCTTGAAAAGGAGGGGATGGCGATCCATTATAACGATTCGGTGCATTCCATCCCGCAAGGCGTGATTGAGAACCGGGAAAGGACGCTCGTGGTGTTCACGCCGGCCATCCCGAAGGATCACAGGGAATACACCTTCCTCAAGGAGAACGGCTACACGATCATGAAGCGTTCGGAAGTGCTCGGCCTGGTGTCGAAGGACTACGTCACGGTGGCCGTGGCGGGTACACACGGGAAGACGACTACTTCCTCGATGGTGGCCCACCTTCTGAAGACCGCCAAAAAGAACATGGTCGCCTTCCTGGGAGGAATCACAACCAACTATGAATCGAACCTGGTGATGGAGGGCGGGGTGTCTTCCGATACGATTGCCGTGGCTGAAGCCGACGAGTTCGACCGCTCGTTTTTGCGGTTGTTTCCCCGGATCGCCATCGTCACCTCGGCAGACGCCGACCACCTGGATATTTACGGCGATCACAAGAGCCTCATCGATTCGTTCAAAGATTTTATCAGGCAGATTGAAAAAGGCGGATACCTCATCATCCATGAATCGGTTGCCGAGAAACTCGCCTCCGATGTCAGGCACGTTGAAAAAAATACTTATAGCATGAGCCGGGGACAATTTTTTGCCGGCAACATTACCGCCAAGGGCGGATTTTTTGAGTTCGACCTTCAGGGATTTGAGAAGGTTGAACATATCAGGCTAGGCGTCCCCGGTTTTCATAACATTGAAAATGCCGTGGCGGCAT
>DASVOT010000481.1:0-15982 GCA_036383235.1 Chryseosolibacter sp. | reverse complement strand
CAATGCCACCACCGATAATCAGGTTTCTTTTCATATCTCGTTCCAGTTAGAATTGCTAAGGCGCTTTCACCGGCAGAACACACCTTCAGAACAGCAAATTTATGAGAATGGTTACAGCTAGTCCGACCACCTGCATAAATGGATACCCAATGGTGTAATAACGGGAACGCCGGGGTCATATTTCCCGGCTCCCTGTATTCTCAAGGCAAAAATATCAAAAAATTTCAGGCTTACTGATTCGCGCCCCGTTTAACGGCGATCTTTTGCAGGGCCGCGGTCTTATCCATCTTGCCGGACCCGAATTCCTTCAAAACCGATCCGTTTACGGTCAGCTCCAACGTGCCCGGTATTGAACAACCGGTGCATTTTGTTAACGAAATGTTAAAGACGAGCGATTCGTTATCCTTCAGACTCTTGAGTGTGCGGCCATACTCCAGGATGTTTTCCTTCATCTCCTGCTCAAAGGCAGGATACAGCGCTGCAACTTTCTTATCGCGCTCCTTCTGATCGAGGTTATCAATGTTCTGCGTGGGAAGATAGAACCGGCTCGGGTCTCGTTCGACGCTGCTCATCATCTGCATGTAATACACCGCGCCGAAATCTTTCAGCCGTTCGTAGTAGACGTTCCCTTCGATGAAATAGGTCTTTGACACATCCGGATGGTAAAGCCTGCTAAAGATGCTCGAAAGGATTTCCAGGTCCGGCTCCCTCGTTTCCACGGATTCCGTATTCACTATTTTCAATTTCTTCAACGCCTGATCGCGGGTGAGCTTGCCCTGTTTTAACGCGGTAAGGTCACCCCGCGAGCCCTCCACGGAAATCCTCGTGCGTTTTCCCGAGTCAAAGTAAAAACGCGGGCGGTCGCTTTGATTCGTAACTGTGATCTTTTCGTCCGGCCCCAGCTGGCTCAGCAGGTCGCCGTAGTCAAGGATAAAGTCAGTTGCAGCTTTGATCATCTGCTCGTTGTACACAGCGCGGACACTGTCGGTGGCAAGCTTGCGTTTGTCTTTCATCTTTTCCTTCATCTTGTAACCCTCCGGCTCCGGCGGCCGGGGTTTGTCGGGAGATCCGTCGGTCGTGATCGAGTAGCGGTAAGTCATACCATCAACGACCACTGGCGCCACGCCCACTTTGTCCTGGCCAGCGATGGAAATAACAATTGGCATCGTATAATCCGGTGGTAACCGGAACGTCACCCCATAGCCCGGTTGATAAGATCCTTTGATGTCAAGGCCGAAGAAAGCGCGGTCCTGACCCATTTCGTGTTTGATCAGCGTCGAAAGAACGTTCTCCGCTACTTCGATATCGCGGTTCATTCGTTCGCTGTTGGCGGATTGAGCAATGGCGCCCTTCGGCTGTACGACCAGCGCCATCATGGCGCCGATCCAGAAGTTGATTATTGTTTTCATCGTAGTTTCGTTTTGGACAGGTTGCATCGCCCTGCGCAGATGGCGGTCGATGTTCTGATTCTGGTTTCAAATCTTTAGTTTCTCGTTTCCTGGCGAACCGGGGTGCCGACTGTTGTGATGATGCCTGAAAGGATCTGCTCAGTCTCCTGTTTGAACAGGTTTGTATTTTGCTCCAGGCTTTTCATCTGCGTTTGCACCAGTTCCAGGTCGCTGTTGCGCTGTTGCTGCAGATACTGCGCAAAATCGACAAGGAGGTTCTCGATGTATTTCTTCTGCTCGGTTGAGGTTAACTGGAAGTAATCTTTCACCTGTTGCATGTTTTCCTGCCGCATTCCCTGAACATACTGGGTGATCTGCTGTTGGGACGCGGTTGATGCCTGTTTCAAAAGGTCATTGATCCTTCCCGAGTTTAGCGCGAGGTTCTTCCGGATGGAGGCATCCAGCTTTTTTTGCGTCTCTTCAAGATTGGCCTGCATCAGCGAATTGTTCCGGTTCAGGGAAGTGTTGATCATTTCCTGCACTTGTGCCTCTGAAAGGATGGGCGAGGCGGCGTTCTGCTGCCCCTCTTTTCCCTCCTGCACCTCGCCGAAACTCAGCCGGAACTCGTGACCGGATATCGTCATCCTTGTTCGGGTCGCGCTGCCCGCCAGGATGACTACGAGCAGAGACGCCGCTACAGACATGGCGATCTTCACGTAGGGTGTGCGCAGCCAGTATACAGCCCGGCCACCTACCGAGCGCCGCCGGTCGTCAATGAAGAGCGGGGGAGCAATCACCTCTTTTTCATCTGCGCGCGACAACATCGCCCGAAGGTTTTTCCATCTCCCGAGTTCCTCACGCGCGTCGGCATGCTGTTCGATATAAGACTCAAATTTCAGCTTCTCCCCTTCTTCCATTTCGCCGTAGAGATAGGCCATCCAGTCTTTTTCATCCGGTCTATAGCTCATAACCTATTGTGTTTTCGTTGATGTTCCTTTTCTTGAGAATCTTCTTCAGCCCATCCAGGCCGTAATACATCCTGGATTTCACCGTATTCTCCGACAGGTTCAGGATCTCCGCGATTTCTCTGAATTTGAGGCCCTCATATTCTTTCATGATCACGATCTCCCGCTGCTCCTCACTTAGCTCAAGCAGCGCTTTCTGCAGGATTTCAGAGAGCTCAAGTTGCTGCAGCTGCCTTTCAGGGTTGTCTAACCGCTGTGCAGACGACTCCCATTTCGGCGAGTCTTCGGCGTACATGTTC
Source organism: Chryseosolibacter sp. (assembly GCA_036383235.1). Classification (GTDB taxonomy): domain Bacteria; phylum Bacteroidota; class Bacteroidia; order Cytophagales; family Cyclobacteriaceae; genus Chryseosolibacter. The sequence continues at coordinate 13,330 of DASVOT010000481.1, read as the reverse complement.
CAGACCAGGTCAAACGAAAGGGCCCTGCTTCCTTTCTTCTTCCTCGCTTCCTCCCTGCAGTAATTCACGGCGATCTTGTACAGCCACGATTTAAACCGGGAAGGGTCCTGCAGGTTGTGGAAGTTCCTGCACATCGAGATAAAAGTCTTCTGAGAAACCTCCATGGCCATGTCATGATCAAGGAAAAACTTGTATCCAAAATTGTAGATACGTTTGTACCACAGTTGTACAATCTTTCCCTGGGCCACCTGGTCCCCCGTTTTCGCCCTGACGATGAGCGGATCACCATGCACCATTGCTATGTCCGGTAGAGTTTCTGCAGGCATAATTACTTCTCGCTGTCCGTACCATTAAGAGTATCGGGATCCTGTCGTTTTCACCCTTTTGATGCCGGAAGCCGGCAAATAGTTTTAACAGTCCGGATGATTTTTATTGAAATTACGAATTGTCGGCAGTGATTTAAAATTTACACGGGATAACGCTGAACGGTTATCTTTGCAGCCTATGAAGAAGCTGATCTCTTTGCTTATCCGCTATGTGCCGCGAAAATATCTCCAAAGGGTCAGCGCCCCGGGCTTAAAGATCCTGGGCTTTTTTCTTCGGGGAAATGCCGTCACCTGTCCGGTGTGCAACAGAAGTTTCCGGAGGTTTCTGCCATACGGGCGCATCAACCCCCGGCCAAACGCCCTTTGCCCCCATTGCCTTTCACTTGAGCGTCACCGCTTGCTGTGGTTGTATCTGGCGGAGAAGACGCGTTTTTTTCAGCAGCCGCAGCCCGTGCTTCATATTGCGCCCGAAGCGTGCTTCATTCCACGTTTCCAGAAGATCCACGGAGACCATTACATCACCGCCGATATTGAATCGCCCCTCGCAAAAGTGAAGATGGACATCCACCGGATGCCGTTCGACGCGAATCGTTTTGATGTCGTGCTGTGCAACCATGTACTGGAACACGTTCAGGATGACATCGTGGCGATGAAAGAGATCGCGCGCGTACTGAAACCGGGAGGCTTTGCCATTCTGCAGGTGCCCTTTTTCCATCCGGTGCCCGCCAAAACGATATCGGATCCCTCCATTACAGATGCCAGAGCACGCGAGCGGATGTTCGGACAAGACGACCATGTCCGCAAATACGGGAAAGATTATCCGACACGGATTGAACGGGCCGGGCTGATGGCCGTGGAAGATGGGTTTGTCAACAGCCTGCCGGCCGAGCAACGGCGCAGATATGGGCTGGCGGAAGGTGAAATTATTTATAAAGGAGTGAAACCGTTGGCCTGAACGCGCCGGCGCAGGACAACGATACCGTGTCCCGCACCGGCATCAGGTTATTTTTTCCGGACGATGATATCGCCGTTGTAATTCTTCATGGTGATCTCCGCCCCTCCTCCATTCACCTGGCCGGTCTTCCAGTCGTCGATCACCACCTTGTAGACCCCGGCTTTCGTGTCCTTCATCTGCACCGGAGCGTTATCGCTGATGGTGATGTCGAAGCCTGTAAAGATCTCGCCTTGCTGTGTCTTCATTTTCAAAGTAGCCTTCAGCGTGGCCGGGAACGTCACGTCGATGTCGCCGTTAAAGGTGGAGAAAGACATCGGCGTGGCATCCGTGACCTTGTCAAGGGTGACCTTGATCTCACCATTATAGGTGGAGGCAACGACGGACCCCGAAATATTCAGCGCCGTTATTTCGCCGTTGTAATTTGACAGAGCCAGCTCTCCCTGTACGTTGCTCACCATCAGGTCGCCGTCGTTATAGGTGTGCAATTCAAGGTCCATCCCCGATGGGATCTCGATCTCAAGGTCCAGGTGATGATTCCAGGATCCCGATCGGATGGTGACCTGGTTGTTGTTCTCAGTGGCCTCCAGGTCCATACCCCCGCCCCCGATGCGCCGCAAACCCGCCTTCGAATCCGTGTCGGTCCGTTCGCCGTTCCTGTTCCCGCCGCGCTCTTCATGCTCGTCTTCCGCCTCTTCGTTTGTCTCAGAAGAATACTTGATCATCACGTCCTTTCGCGCGCTCCCCTTTACCGTGATGGAACCCACGTTCAAATTGACTTTCAGGGTACCTCGCTTCGAAGGATCGCTCAAAGGGATGGTGAACTGGTTGGATTGCGCCCTTGTAAACGCGCTGGTGATCAGGATAAGCCCTGCGGCGATCAGCATCATGCCGACGACCAGTAATCTCTTTTTCGTCTTCATCTAAATGTCAGTTTTATTTTTTTTCCTTGATATATACGTTTCCGTTAAAAGTCTCGAACTTCAGGAGCGCGCCCCCCCGGCCGACGCGGTAGCGGTTCCCGTCGATCTTGTATTTCACTCCGTCGCCATGCCTGGCTTCCTCAATTTCCGGCGGAAGCGTCAGCAGTTTCTCTATGTTTGTAAAAAGCTCGCCATTGAAGCTTTCAAAACTCATGTTGGCAGACAGCCCGGTCTGAAACTGCGCGTTGATATCTCCGTTCAGCGTATAGAACCTGCAGGCTTTATCCGGGTTTCGGGAGTACACGACGTCTACGTCTCCGTTGATGGTGTGGGCTTCCGCCTCGCGTTGCAGGTTCGTGAGCCTGAGGCTGCCGTTGACGTTATTCGCCTTGACAACGCCGGTCACATTTTCAACCGTGATATTGCCATGGTTGATCGTGCTGACGATAAGGTGCAGCGAGGCGGGAACCTTGACGGTAAAATCCATCCGATAATCATAGCCGTGATCGCAGTCGCCGTCAGACTGGTAGCTCCAGCCTTTCTTCTGCCAGTTCGAATGATTCATCGGCCCTTGATTTTTACCGAAACGCATGCACCCTTCGCGCACATAAAAGACAAGGGTATCCGCCAGGTCAGCAACGCCCAGCTGAACTTCCTGCTTTCCCTTTTCCAGGCGTGCTTCCGTTTTTCCGCTGATGAACTTCGTCACTTCCACCAGGACTTTATCGCCATCGTACCCGGTGACGGTCACACTGCCGTTGATGTTGGCGATCAGAAGCGCGTTATCCGCCGACTTTTTCTCAAACGTCAGCTCCCGCGAGATCTTTTCCGAAAATGACTGGGCACAGACTGCCCCGCCGAGCAGGGTGCCCAGCAACAACAAAGTTGTATGCATAAAGTCTAGATTAAAATTTTAATACTTTCGCTGATCTGTCTTTTTATTTCCGCCGGCGTTTTGTCCGACTCGATGATCTTTTGAAATTCCTTCACGGACGATTTTTCGCGGAGGGCCACCATCAGTTCTGCAAGCGCAACCTGTACGAGCGGAGAATCCTGTCTGGCGATCGAGCGAATCAGCGCTCCCCGGACGTTGCTGTCAGCGGCATAAGGTTTAAGCGCTTCCAGCGCAGCCAGTCTTACGTTTATATTCTCGTCTTCATTAAGCGTCCGCAGCAACGCATTCGTCACTTTGCGGCTGGCATCATTCATGTCCTCCGCCAGATTTACAGCCTTCAGCCGGTCCGTTGCTGAACCTTTTTCCAGGAGCGACAACATCATCATTTCCTGGAGATCGGAAACCTGCTGGCTGAGGGCGTTTATCTGTTTGTCGTTCGCTGGCATCAGCGGGGTCCGCAACAGGTACCCTACCACCAGGCCTACCACGAGCATGACCGAAGCCAGCCTGAGATTCGCCACTTTTTCCGGCCACGAAAAGAAACGCTTCCAGTCAACACGCCGGTCTGCGCGCTTCTCCGCCGACAACATCTTGTAAAAACGGTCGTCGGCGGCGGGCGACGGCCCCGCCACTTCCATCCGGCTGATCCGGCTTTGCAGTGTACGAAGCACTTCCACATCATCGAGGCTGACAACACCGGCTTCCAGCAGCCGTTCGAGCTCCGCGCGTTCAGCGCTGGTAGCCTCTTCGTTGTTGTAGCGGCTGATCAGTCGGTCAATTTCGTGCTTATCCATTGCTAAGAATGTTTTTCCAGCTGTTTGTAAATCTCTTTCAGTTCCTGCAGCGCCCTGAAAACTTTCACCTTCACGGCTGTCTCCGTGCAACCCAGGATCTCTCCGATCTCGCGGTACCGCTTCTCCTGGTATTTGCTGAGCAGGAGGATCTCCCTTCTGTCCTCCGGCAGCTTGTCCATGGCCATGGAAAGGAGCCGCATTTCATCGTCATGCCGGTATTCTTCCTGCCGGTTTTCGTTGTTGCTCAACCGGTCTTTCCAGTTCTCGATATCCTCTTTCCCCTTCCACTTGATCTTCCGGAAGTGGTCATGGCTGACATTCCGGGCGATGTGGAACATCCAGGTTCTGAACTCCCCCTCCTCCCTGAAGAGGTAGCGGTATTTCAATATCCGGAAGAACACATTCTGAACCAGGTCTTCACTCACGGCGGTATCCTTGTTCATCCCGTAAAAAAAGCCGAACAAAGGCTTCTTATAGCGCTCGAACAACAGGCCTAATTTGTCCAGATCACCATTTTTCACCTTGGTCATCAAGATGTTGTCTCCCAGGGAATTCAAGCCGGATGCGATAGTTTTCAAGATGGGAAACTCATGGGTTCACCAAAGGTTACAAAAAAAATCCGGGATTATCCCCGGAAAGAAGCCATCTCCGCATCACGGTTCCGGCCGACTTTTTCCCCGGACAACGACGTTTCATATATTAGCATATGAACGAACCATTATATAATGAAATACATACTGTCCTGCGCAATCGCTTCTTTATTGTTTTCCTGCGATAGTGGCAAGGAAGGACGACTCATCTGGTCGGATGAATTTGAAGGCACCGGCTCCCCTGACACCACCAAATGGGGCTATGATGTTGGCGATGGCTGCCCCGCAAGCTGCGGTTTCGGAAACAATGAACTCCAGTATTATACGCGCGACCCAAAGAATGTGCGGATGGAGGGCGGTCACCTTATAATAGAGGCTCGCCGGGATTCCGTTGGCACGAGGGGCTTCACTTCGACAAAAATAATTTCAAAGCACAAAGGCGACTGGCGGTACGGCCGGTTTGAGATAAAAGCCCGGTTACCCCGTGGAAAAGGCACCTGGCCGGCGATCTGGATGCTGCCAACGGACTGGAAATACGGCGGATGGCCCTCAAGCGGCGAAATCGACATAATGGAACACGTGGGATATGACCCCGGCATGATTCATGGCACAATCCACACCGAAGCCTATAACCATGTTAAACACACCCAGAAAGGTGGAACTATCCTCATCCCCGATGCGCAGGAGAGCTTTCACGTTTACTCAGTAGAATGGCAGCCTGACAAAATGGATTTCTACGTCGACGATGACAAGTATTTTTCCGTGGCGCGCGATCCCACGGAGGACTACAAAGGATGGCCGTTTGACCAGAGATTTTACCTGATCATGAACATTGCAGTAGGCGGAAATTGGGGCGGCGCACAAGGAGTTGACCCGGCGATCTGGCCGCAAAGAATGGAAATCGATTATGTCCGGGTATATCAGCCTGAATGATCAGAAACGCAACCGCTCGGCGCAACGACGTTTCTGATCTGCAGGCAGCGGCAGATTACAAGCTGCCGAGTTCCTGAAGCTTGTTTCTTTCGTTCTGAAGCTCGCGGGAAAGCTTGGTTTGCTTCTCCATGGCGCGACGCTTGTAGTCCTCGTATTCCGAGCTTATCGAATTCATCAGCTCGACCTTCTCGTCAAGGTTGCGGCGCATCATTTTCATGGTGTAATAAATGACGGCAATGACCAGGCCCAGCAGGAGGAATATTACGCCCACCATCGCCGCGAAGAAACCCTTGTCAAAGTCGATTCCGAGGACCGAAATATGGGTACTCGCGTATTGTATATCCTGCATGCTCTCTTCCTTTGCTTTGAGAGCGGCATTATTCTTATCAAGCTTCTGATTGAGGTTGTTGATTTCGGCTTTGGCCTGGCGGATGGCTGACTGTTTGGCGTCGAGCGAATCCTGAACGATCTTCCACATACCATCCAGGATGTACTCCTTGATCACTTTATACTCCTGGTAGTTCTGGGATTTGTTTTTCATGACCAGGTAGCGCTCGCGCAGTGTCTGGTTATCCTTCTCCAATGCATCACTGGCGGTTTGTGCAGAGACACCAATCACAGCCAACACGCAAATCAACAAAATGGTGGTACGCTTCATAAGAATTCTTTAAATAAGGTTTATTAAGTCTGCGAATTACACACAGCAAAAATTCACAACCAAAAGAAAACACATCAGTGTTCGTTTTAGTCGGCTACTTCAAGGAAATGGCCGATAAGAGTCATGTCTTATCCACGACCATTGCTGTTTGGGGGTTTACGTCACGAGGTATGAGATCACACATACCCGGCAGGTGGCTAAAATTAAAAAATATTAACTGAAAGGACAAGATCCCGCCGCCGAACCGTTTCAAAATGCCGAAGCGGCAAATGTTCTAGCGCTGCTGCCTTTCTGCCATACTTCCGGCGCCTTTCCTCTTAAAGATCAACTCCGCGTTCTGGGTCTGAAGAATGCGGTTGAACAGCTCCTTCAGGTAATGGTATTCATTGGAAGAGTAAAGGGTTTTGGAAATGGCCAGGGAGCTGCTCAACGAGAGCTTGTTTCCCAGGACGACTGCCTCGCAGAGAAACTTGCCACCGGCATTTGGCAGCGCCAGGCCGACTTTTTCCGGTAGGTTTGCTATTTCCAGGTCGGCCGGGTATTCGAGTGTCAAAACCGAGCTGTGCTCGAAGGGAACGGCGAAGTCGACAGGATACAGCCGCTCGGCGGATTTGAACGGGTTCTCGGAATATTTGTCCACGATAAAGGGATCGAAAAGAAAACTGCCTCCTGCCTGCGGGTCGTAGGGATGGAACTCGAGATCCAGCTTCCGCATGAGGGGCTTCTCAATATCGCTCAGATTCTGGATCTCATAACCCTTGATCTCGCCATCGTGAAAATTCGCCTTCAGCTCTTTTACATATTCGTCCTGAGACTGGTATGAAAAGATCTCTTCCCGTTCGTCAATGGCATCGTATCCGAGAAATGACGTAACAAGTGATCCACGCATCACGCCATCCTCCCCCAGCTTGAAAGACAATTCGGAAACGGTTCTGCCGGCATCACCCGGTTTCAGGTCGATCCAGTACGAATTCTTTTCCGGCATGACCCGCCCCTTCCCGTTCAGGCACCGCCTCGGGAGAACACCGAACGGGTAATACTTTTCAGTTGCGTCCGCCAGATAGTCCTTGCCGCCGATGCTTACCTTGGCCACGACGTAGTTGAATTCACTCAGAACAGGATGAAGCTCGATGACTTGTCCGTTTGCGCGCGTAGAGAGGATCACCGGCTGCGTATCCAGTCCCGCCGCCCGGAGCGCCGCCACCAGCGAGAGGTTGATGTCACCGATATTCCCTTTCCCTTCGTCAAAAGCCTTCTTAAGGCCCAGATCGGTGTACATACCATAAACGTCATTCCACAGGTAATGGCCCTTCACGTACTCATAGACTTTCTTTGCCCTGGCAAGCTCATCGGCCTCACCGGCAACCAGTTTCTTCACTTCCTCGGCCAGGTCCTTCGCCTTGCGCAGCTGCGCCCCGAACTCGCTGTGTTGACGCAATTCCTGTTCGGCATCTTTCCATTCTTTGGTCACGCGGTCGACCCTGCCGTCGGGATGGTGCACCTCTGACAATTCAAAATGAATGGAGGAAAGGAAATTCGCGCGGGCAGTCATATAGTCTTCCTCCACGAAGGCCGGGATGTTCTTCATCGCGTATTTGTTCAGCGCGCAGTCGGCCGAAAAGCCGCCGCCCAGCGCGCCATTACCGCTGCCAAGACACCCCTTGACGATCTCGCTTTCATGCTTGTTCAGCTTCAGAAAACCACGCAGGGTGACGTTGTAAACATAAATCCCGGGTAAAGAGGCCCAGTACTCACTTTGCATCTTCGGTATGTCGGACTGAAACTCCCAATCGTGAAACGTGAATATGAAGGGCGAATCCATCGTGTACGAGTATTCGATAACGGATCCCGCGCGCACGTCGGGGATGGCGAACTTCTGAATGTGCCAGTATTTGTTGTGGTCCTCTGTGAAAATATTTTTGCCGTCAAGCATTTGCTCGCGGATCTGTCCGTTCTCCAGGTTAAAGGACGAAGCCTTCAACTCTTCGATTTTTTCATAACGCATGGTTCCTTCCTGCCGGAGCGGTATTTCGATATTAGCCTGTTTCAGCCCGTTTTTATTCAGGATCTTGATCCGCACGTGATACTTGAAATTAAGGTGGTAGGTCTCGGCATTGATAAACGCGTATCCGAACTCCTTAAGCACCACCGCGCTGGCGCTGGTATCGCGGTCATAGCGCGTCATGCTGAGGTCGCCCGGTGAGATTCCGCCATAGGCGAAATCCTGTGCATCAGCGGTGGAGAAAAAAATGACAAGAGGCAGGAACAGGAACGTGCGGGCCTTGATGCGGGTCTTCATAGGTCAGGTCTTTAGTTAAGATGAAATATATAAAAAAATACCGAGGTTGAAAACCCCGCTGGCGGCGTCGATGTACTTTTATGAGGGGAAAATGCTTAATCTTCACACATGAAAATTGGTTTGTTATCCGATACGCATGGCTTTCTCGACCCGAAAATCTTTGAACATTTCAAAGATTGCGACGAAGTATGGCACGCGGGCGATATCGGCGACCTGCAGGTGGCAGGTCGGCTCAGGGCGTTCAAGCCGTTGCGCGCCGTATACGGAAACATCGATGGCAAGGACCTGCAAGCGGAATTTCCTGAAAATCTATTTTTTGATTGCGAAGGCCTCTCGGTCTGGATCACCCACATCGGCGGGGCACCGCCTCGCTACAATCCCACGGTGATGGAAAGGCTAAAGAAAGAAACTCCGGATATCTTTATCTGCGGGCATTCACACATCCTGCGTGTGGCGAAAGACCCGGCCCATCACAACATGCTGTACCTCAATCCCGGCGCCGCCGGCAACCAGGGCTTTCACCACATGAAGACCGTCCTCCGTTTTGAAATAACCGGGAAGAATGTAAAAAATATGGAAGCGATTGAGCTGGGCAGACGCGGCCTGATCACTGATCCGTCACTGTAACCGAAAAAATCCGCTGACTATACGTACTGGTTCAGCATAACGGGCATGACCAGCATGAGGATGTCCTCCGCCTGGTCTTTTTCCGCGGGCAGAATGACCCCGGCTTTATTGGGAGCAGACATGGTGAGCCTGATCTGGTCGGAATCCATATTGCCGAGCATCTCTACGAGGAATTTTGCATTGAAGCCTATTTCGATATCCTCGCCATCGTGCTCGCAGCTCAGTCTCTCGTTTGCTTCATTGGAGAAATCAAGATCCTCAGCGGATATTTGCAGCTCGCTCCCGGTGATTTTCAGGCGAACCTGGTGTGTGGTCTTGTTTGCGTATATCGAGATCCGCTTAAGGGCGCCGAGCAGGTCATTGCGCCCAATGGTCATCTTGATATTGTTACCGGAAGGAATAACGTTTTCATAGTCAGGAAAACGCTCGTCGATCAGGCGGCAAATCATGCGGATATTGCCGAACTTGAAGAAAGCGTTTGCCATGTTGAAATTCAGCACCACCTCGGTATTCTCGGCGGGCAGTGTTGCCTTGAGGAGGTTCAACGCTTTACGCGGGATGATGATGGCGTTACCGTTGTCCGACTTCACGTCGGTTCTCCGGTAGCGAACGAGCCGGTGCCCGTCGGTCGCGACAAAAGTCGTGTTCTTGTCTCCGAGGTTCACATAGACGCCCGTCATGGCGGGCCGAAGCTCGTCGTTGCTGGTGGCAAAAATCGTGTTGTTTACCGCGCGCGCCAAAACCTCGGAAGATATTTCCGCGCTGAAGTCGTTCGACACGGCAGGCACCTTCGGGAAGTCCGTCGCATTTTCACCGGACAGCTTGTATCGTCCGTTATCTGAAATGATCTCCACGCTATACGTGGATTCGTCGATTGAGAAGGTCACCGGTTGCTCGGGCAGATTTTTCAGCGTGTCCAGCAGGATGCGGGCAGGCACTGCAATGCTGCCCTTTTCTTTCGACTCCACCTGGAGCTCGGTGATCATCGAGGTCTGGAGATCGGAGGCGGTAACGGTGAGTCCTCCTTTTTCAAGCTCGAAAAGAAAATTCTCCAGGATGGGAACCACGGGATTGGTCGTGATCACTCCGTTTATATTGGAAAGTTGCTTAAGCAGATAAGCAGAGTTGACGATAAACTTCATTGGTGAAATAGTGGTTTGAGTTATAGAGGGGTAAAGTTATAAAGAAAACCGAATTATAAAACCCGCATTTGAGCCTAAAATGTACCCTATTTTTTGCTGAAATACGATCTGGGCTTTAATAGAGGCTGGATCTTGCGCCGACTGAAAATGGCCACCCGTGAATCCTGAATGATCCCTTTGGCAGGAAATGGCGGTTCGGGAACAAATAAACGCAGGCGGTAATTGCGGTTCCCCATGTCGGTCACAGCGATCTCTACAAACGGCTCCCGCTTCGCAAGACTGTCTTTCACCCCGGGCGCGGAAACATATTCATCCACGGTGAGAAGGGAAACGTCGTCGAGGTAAGTATTGAGCCTGGCCGTGTCCGTTTCCGCCAATCCTTCAATGGCAAAATGATCCCTGTTGAGGGACACGGTGAAATTGTCAGCCGGATTTTTTGGAAACTTCGCCGTCAGGCCTTTGAAGTTCACCCAGTTCAAATCAAATGCAAGCTTGTTCCACCATCCGCTCTCCTTCAGCTCGAAAATTCCGGAAACATATACCCTGTAGCCGGGGATGGCCATGACATACACATCTTTTGAGGAGGGATCCGCAAAGTAGGCCTGGGTCTTCGAGGCGTTCCCTCCTGCAAAAAACGCTTTCTTCAATTCGCCGGCGTCATACAACAAAACTTTTACTCCCGAAGTCTCCAGCTGGTGGTAGATGGAATCGCGGTTTGCGCGCCCAACCATTCTCCGGGGCCTCGCCTGCTGGAGGGTGGCAAACAACACGTTGATCATGTTGCCATCCGCATCCGATTGCCCATTCACTTCCCACCGCGCCCCATCAAATAACAAGGTGACAGAGTCTGAACCCGATACCAATTCAACCTTGGTAATCGACTTGAGGTCCTCCACCTGGAAGGCGTTCTGGTCCACGCGGATCCGGTTTTCGGGCTGCACCCACCAGAAAACCAGCAGGGTGGCCACCACCAGCACGACCAGCAGCACAAATCGCCTTTTATTTTTCTTCTCCTGCATCGTTCAAAAGTTTGCGAACTTCTTCCGTCGCCAGTACGACCTCGTCAGGCCGAACAGGACAAGTAGCACAACGGGCAATGCCAGATTGATCAGCTGCCATTTCAGTTTTTCAGCTGCGATCTGCTCGCGATCCAGCGGACGGATGCGGACCTCCTTATTGCGGGCGCGGATCAATCCGTTCTCGTCCATTAAGTAAGCGATCATGTTCAGCGCCAGATCTTCATTGGCAAATGTGTAGTTATTGTATGGATCAAACCCGAGGGGCAGCGGATTGCCTGTGCGCCGGTCAATCTCGTTCCTTACCAGGTCTCCATCCGCGGCAACAATCAGACGGGTTGGCAGGCTCTGGTCGCGAAAAGACTGTTGATCGGCGCTGTCTGGCAAAAACCTGTTCTTGTAAAGGGAAGTAAAACGTCCCTGGAGAAGATACGCCACCGGAATAAAGCTCCGCGTAAATTTTCCTGCGGAAAGATCGCTGCGCAGTCCGTTGACGTTGACATTGACGGGGGCGGTCAGCGTTCGGGAATATTGCGACGTGAACATCAGCGGTGTCTTTCTCACGCCCTCCGCTTTCACCGTGTCGACGCTGCTGACGAAACGCGTGAGCACCATGTTGAGGTTGCGGGTAATAGGATGGTTGGCAAAGCTGTTAATCAACGGAAAAAAGGGCCACTCCAGCAACTGCACCTGGGGGCTGCCGTCCGGTTTTTTTCCTGTGACTACGGGATAAGGCGAGGCATACCGGTCTTGCACGAGGTCAGGATTGATCCGGATCCCGTAGCGGAACAGCAGGTCATCGAGGTGCGTCTCGTATGGAAACGCAAAATAATTCGCCTGCACGGCGCTGTCCATGCTCGCATCGAGCCGGTCGATGAGAAACAAGACCTTTCCCCCTCCCATGATGTACTGATCCAGCCTGTATTTATCCAGCTCTGAAAATCGTCGCGTAGGCTTGGCAATGACCAGCACATCGGGCGGCCGGCGATCGCTCAGCACCGTCGTGCGAACGTGATACAGCTCTGAAAGCGCCTGCCTGAACGCGGCCAGCTGCGGCCCGTCGAGCTCGCCCTGGCCCGAGAGCAGCCCGACCTCCCGCGGCTCGGTCGCGGTGAGCTTATACAATGCGTTGGCGAGCTCGAATTCAATGCCTTCGATCGATTGGTTGATCTCTTCCTCGGAAGACGCGGCCTTGTTACCCTTCAGCAGCATGACGCCTTTTTCGACTCCTCCATAGGAGATGACGGCGCCGGGAAAAATTATTTTTTCAACGCGCTCTCCTCCTCGCCGGTCGATCACGTTCGTCGGCTGTATTCCTTTCGCGGCAAGGTCAGCCATGAATTCGGAGCGCGCTTTCGGACTAAGGGCCGTGGCCGGGTCGATGAACGAATACTGCACCTTGTTGTGCGAATAGACGCGGAACATTTCAAGCGTTTCACGGATGGCCTTTTGAAACCGGCGGAAACCGGCGTTCAATTCTCCTTCCAGGTAAACTTCGACGTAGACATCGTCATCGAGACCGGCCAGCATCTCGCGCGTGGATTCGTGGACCGTGTATCGCTTCTCCTCCGTCAGATCAATCCGGAAAAAATAAACGGAGGAAACCAGGTTGATGAGCAGCACGGCCAGTACGCCATTGGCCAGCAACAGCATATCGCCCGTCTTCTTGTTCTTCAGGTTTACCATGACCGCGCACCGAGAATGATCCTTGTGAATAACAACAGGAGGCCGATGAGGCTTGCAAAGTACACCAGGTGACGGCTGTCGATGAGCCCCTTGCTCAACGCCTCGTAATGGTACAGAAGGCCGAGCTGTTTTATGAAAAGGGATTTTTCCGACCATACGTTCACCAGGGAGAGGGAGTCAAAGCCGGCAAACAGTATATAGCAGAGAAACGCGGATAAAATAAAGGATACGATCTGGCTCGAGGTCAGGGAAGACGAAAAGATACCGATAGAACAGAACACCGCGCCCAGAAACACCAGTCCCACGTAAGATCCCATCACGCCGGCTGTGTCGATGTTGCCGACCGGGTTGCCCAGCGCATACACGGAAAAATAGTATATGAGGGTGGGGATGAGGGAAAGGATGACGAGAAAAAAGCACGCAAAAAATTTTCCAAGGATGACGTCCCAGTCCGAGAGCGGCTTGGTGAGAAGCAGCTCAAGGGTTCCG